>NZ_JAKTIJ010000010.1:0-233125 GCF_027855275.1 Acinetobacter sp. AOR12_HL
CAGGACCAGTTTGCCTTGGTGAGCCAACAACGCACCGCAAGCGCGCAAGCCAAAGGCTTTTTTTCTAAAGAAATCGTGGCAGTTGAAATCCCTCAGCGTAAGGGTGATGCTGTTGTGATTGATACTGATGAACATCCACGTGCATCAACCACCCTTGAAGGTTTAAGCAAACTTAAACCTGTTGTGAAAGCAGATGGCACAGTCACTGCGGGTAATGCTTCAGGTATTAACGATGGTGCAGCGGCTCTGCTGATTGCTTCTGATGATGCAGTTCAGGCCTACAATCTCAAACCACGTGCCAAGATCATTGCTTCAACAGCAGTGGGTGTAGAGCCACGTATTATGGGTTTTGCTCCAGCGCCTGCAATTAAAAAATTACTTAAACAAGCTAACCTGACTTTAGATCAGATGGATGTGATTGAGCTGAATGAAGCCTTTGCTGCACAGGCTTTGGCTGTCACCCGTGATTTAGGTTTGCCAGATGATTCTAACAAGGTAAACCCAAACGGTGGAGCAATTGCTTTAGGTCATCCACTGGGTGCATCAGGTGCACGTCTTGTAACGACAGCCCTAAACCAGCTTGAACAAACAGGTGGTCGTTACGCTTTGTGTTCAATGTGTATTGGTGTAGGCCAAGGCATTGCTTTGATTATTGAACGTGTTGAAGCACTTTAAGGAGAAACAAATGCCATCTTTTCAATCTGCCGATGCACAAATTAACTATCAAACTTTTGGCGAACCGTCGTCCCCTGCTCTGGTGTTTTCCAATTCTTTGGGCACCAATTATGGTATGTGGCAAAAACAGTTTAATGAGTTAAAAGATCAATTTTTTGTGATCTGCTATGACACTCGTGGTCACGGTTCATCATCTACGCCTGACGGTCCATATACTGTAGAGCAATTAGGTGAAGATGTTGTCCGTTTACTGGATCATCTGAATATTAGTAAAGCTGCTTTTTGTGGTATTTCCATGGGCGGTTTAACCGGTCAATGGCTGGCGATTCACTACCCTAACCGTTTTAGTCATGTCATTGTGGCAAATACTGCCGCTAAAATTGGACAAGAACAGGCATGGCTTGACCGTGCAAAATTAGTACGTGAGCAAGGTTTACAACCAATCGCAGCTACAGCAGCTTCGAGATGGTTTACAGATCCCTTTATCCAAAGTCATCCTTCAATTGTCAACAACCTGTGTAACGACTTAAGTGCTGGCAGCGCAATGGGTTATGCCAATTGTTGTGAGGCTTTGGCTAAAGCGGATGTCCGTGAGCAGTTAAAAGACATCAAAATTCCAGTATTAGTGATTGCTGGAACCCAAGACCCTGTAACGACAGTTGCAGATGGCGAGTTTATGCAGCAACGTATTCCGCAATCACATCTTGAAGAAATAGATGCCTCTCATATTTCTAATGTCGAGCAACCCGAAGCTTTTAATAAAATCTTAAAGGATTTTTTAGTGAACTAATTTCGCTATCAATAAACTTTATTCATCTCTAAAAAGGCCAATCATGGCCTTTTTTATTCTCTCAAAATAGAAAATTAAATAACTTGTTCGAGAAGGTATAAATATATACCTCAATTGTAATGGAAAATTACATGGATAAATAACAGTATTTAAACTTCATGAACAGGGCTGTTCATCTGTGACGTGAATCTAAGTTGATTCTTAAATCGCTCACTTCTATTCATAATGAAAGTAAGGATATCTAAATTGAACATATCTATGCTGAACTCTCGGCCTCACCCTACACGTCCTTTAATTAAATATGGAACATTACTTTTAGGTGTGCTTTTAGCGGGTTGTAATTCCTCATCAAGTTTAGCCCCCACACCGACACAAAAGCAGATCACAATTAAGCGCGATAAATTCGGTACACCACATGTATATGCAAATGATACCTATGGACTTTTTTACGGCTATGGATATTCGGTAGCGACTGATCGATTATTCCAGATGGAAATGTCGAAACGTACAGGACAAGGTACAGTTGCCGAGGTGCTCGGTCCCGACTATCTTCAATATGATATTGCAACACATAGCCGTTTTGACCCAGAAAATATTAAGCAACAACTCGCCGCACTCTCACCAGAAGACCGAGCAATTTTTGAAGGTTATGCCGCAGGTTTTAATAAGCGTGTTAAAGAGGTTTTAGCAGATCCAGCTCTTATGCCTAAAGAGTTCACAGATCATGGTTTTAAACCATCAACATGGCAACCGGAAGATATTGCTATGGTTTGGGTTGGCTTAATTTTAAATCGCTTCTTTTCAGCAAGTTCGGAAGTATCAAATTTAGATTTACTCACGCAACTGCAAAAAGAAAAAGGTCAAGAAGAAGGCCTTAAGGTCTATCAACAATTACGTTGGCTAGATGACCCAAGTGCCCCAACTATTATTCAATCTGCACAAAAAACTCAGCTTTTAGCACATCAACACCAAATACTTAAAGACATTAGCCCTATTTCAAATAAGGCAGCCAAAACCTATTTAGCTCAAGCTCGCATTGCTTTAGGCAAAAGTGTGGTAGATGGTGTACCTACCGCCAGTAATGCATGGGTCTTAAAAGGTGATAAGACTATTGAAGGCCAAGCTGTTTTATACAATGGACCACAACAAGGATGGTATACACCAGCAATTACTTACAGTATTGGTTTACATGGGGCTGGCTATAATTTGACAGGTATTACACCAGTTGGCTTGCCTGCAATTTTATTTGGAACTAATGGCAAAATCGCATGGGGTTCGACGGTAGGTTCACTCGATACTAACGATGTTTATCAACTCACCCTAAATCCAAGTAATTCAAAAGAATATTTATATAAAGGGGTTTATATTCCATTTGAACACAAGCAAGTAAAAATAAAAGTTAAGAATCAAGCCGACCATGTTTTAGATGTTTATAAGAGTAAACAAGGTTTTGTAAGTACATGGGATGAAAATAACCATACGGCGTATGCACAAAAACGTAGCTGGGAAGGTGTAGAAATTGAAACCTTATTAGGATGGGCAAATGCAGCGAAAGCCTCAAATTGGGATGAGTTTCTTGCTCAAGCCAAACGTGTCGCGGCCTCTATCACTTGGTTCTATGCCGATACTAAAAATAATATCGGTGTGGCGGCTTTAGGCCGTTTACCTATTCGCCCTGAAAACCAGCATATTCAGCTTCCAGCTAAAGGTGATGGTTCAATGGAGTGGCAAGGTTTTTATGACTTCTCACACAACCCTAAAGAATACAATCCGCAAAAAGGTTATGTCACAAGCTGGAATAACAAAGCCTATGCAGATTTACGCTCAGATTCGTCAAACTTTTCTTATGTAGATCGGGTCAATGAACTAATTGAACCTTTAGAAAGTAAAGCAAAACTGAGTCAGCAAGAAATTTGGGAAATTAATAAAACGGCTGCATGGTCTGATTTAAATGCGCGTTATTTTGTTCCTTATATGATTCAAGCTGCACAAAGTCCTAAGGCAACACCGTTAGCTAAAAAAGTCGCTCCCTTACTTGCCAATTGGGATCTTAAATTACGCCCTGATAGCGAGGCGAAATATTATCAAGGTGCAGCACCAGCAATTACACGTACATGGCTTAATCAAATGATTGAACTGGTACTCAAACCAAACCTTTCAGAAAATATTTATAAGCGTTATACCGATACGCTTTATCCGGTAAATAATGATCCACGAAGTGCACAGCCAGCGAGTGCATCAAAATTAATCTGGAATGCACTGCAAGGAAAACAGGCAAGCGTTCCTCAGAATGTTGATTTCTTAAAAGGACAAACAGCAGATGAGGTCGTATTAAAAGCTTTAGAAAATGCACTGACTGAACTTTCAAATCAATATCACTCTACCGACCCGAACGACTGGAAAATTCCGGTCGCAACCATGGGCTTTTCCAGCAAAAATTCGGTAGGCATTCCCTGGGCTGATCCATCGCATGAACAAAAGCTTAGTACTTATGGAAATACGGGAAGTGCTACTTTTAGAGTGGTCTTAAATCCAAATCAAGTCACCATGTGTTCGATTTTGGCCCCAGGACAAAGTGGTTTTATCAATCAAAATGGAAAACCTGATGCCCACTTTGCAGATCAGCTCTCTTTATTTGAAAGTTATAAATGTAAAGATGATGCGGTGAGTCAAAAAGAAATCGACCAATCAACTCAACAAAGCATCACTTTAAACTACTAACTTTTTAGCCCAATTTTTATGTTAAAAGACTGAGGTTTGTTATTTATAAAATGACAAACCTCTTTATTGGCTTAATACCGAATCATCACCGATTTTAATTCGGTGTAATCTTCGATAAATGCATCTGAAAACTCTCTGCCAATTCCTGAAGCTTTCACCCCACCAAATGGCACTGATGGGTCTAAGAACGTATGCATATTGACCCATAAGGTCCCTGCTTCAATTTTAGGAATTAAACGCAAAGCTTTCGATAAGTCATTTGTCCAGATACTTGCGGTTAAACCAAAGCGCGACTGATTCATAAGCTGAATAAGTTCTTCATCAGTGTCGAATGGCATTATCCCGACCACTGGACCAAAAGTTTCTTCTGAAAATAAAAGATCATCCGTATTTTTAAAGGAAATTAAAGTCGGTTGTACAAAATATCCGGTCTGATCTAAAGCCTCCCCCCCTGCAATAATCTGGTTGTTGGCTTTAGCCATATCTAAATAATGTTTCACTTTATTAAAATGTGGCTGATTAGAGAGTGGACCGAACATACTTCCCTCATCCATGGCCGAACCAATTTTGAAACCAGAGAGAGCTTTAGAGAGTTTTTCTACCAATTCATCATATTTTGTACGGTGTACAAAAAACCGTTCTGGAGATGCACAAACTTGCCCTTGATGCACAAAAGTTGCTTGCAACAAAGTCGGTAAAATCTCATCAATATTTGCATCGGCTAAAACGGCTATTGCATTTTTACCACCCAGCTCCAGACTTACACGGGTTAAATCACTGCTCATCGCGAGCTTACCAATCGCGATACCCGTTGGTACTGAACCTGTAAATGAGACTTTCTTAACGAGCGGCGACTCAATTAAATATTGCCCTGTATCGCCCTTACCTGTCACTACATTAATTACACCAGCCGGAATACCTGCCTCAATAGCAAGTTCAGCTAAACGTAATAATGATAAACTGGCGAACTCACTTGGTTTAAGCACAATGGTACAGCCAGTTGTTAAAGCTGAACCGATTTTCCAAACGCCAATCATCAGTGAAAAATTCCAAGGCACAATCCCTGCAACTACACCCACTGGTTGCCTTAAAGTAAAGGCCGTATATTTCTCACCTTGCATAGAAGGAATAGAAGGTTGCATGGTTTGACCATTAATTTTGGTTGCCCACCCTGCAAAATATCTTAAGAAAATAACGGATTGTGCGACCTCAAGATGACGGGAAATATTGATAAGTTTTCCTGTAGACAACGTCTCGAGCTGTGCAAGTTCTTCACCATGTTGCTCAATTAAATCTGCTAACTTATTTAGTTTAACGCCACGTTCATACGGCGTAGTTTCAGCCCAAGCATTTTGAAAAGCATGTTCAGCACTCTTGACGGCGCTTGCGACATCTTGTTGACTACCAATACTAATTTGAGCAACCACTTGTTCAGTCGACGGATTAACAATATCCACTTTATCTAAAAGCTCGGCAGCAACTAACTTTCCATCAATAAAATGTCCATGTTGACGTGCCATAAATTGCTGTACGCTTTGTAAAATCTTAACTTCACTCATTTTTTATTTCTCTCAATTCATTTAAAAGGATTTATTAATAGATGTATTGCAAAATTAACTGCGCATAGACATTGGTTTTGTCATCGTAGTTTTGAGTGCCGCCACTATGGATATCGTGTTTTGGTTTATAAAGTCCCACTAAAGGAATCACGTTGAATTTTTTATTAACTGACCAGACCGAAAAGACATCCAGCTCATGTCCATCTACATTAGTTAAAGATTTATTAACTGTTTTGAACTTATAGGCCAAAGCACCCAACATAAAATTTTCTTTCAAATTCATCATGTAAGAAAGTTGATGAATGTCGGCATTTTTATTGAATGGTCCAGCATAGTTTCCGGCAACTTCACCCTGAAACCATGTACCAAAGCCGACCGTATTTCCATAAAACATAGGGTCGTATTGGTCTGAAAAATGACTAAAACGGTACCCTAATGAAGGCGTATATTTTGAAGATAAAAAGTTATAGTTCAGCGCTAAGTAGCCAGCATTTTCGTCGCCATCTTTTTTATCTTGAACTACAAACTCAGTTTTAACTTGTAGTTCTGGTAAAGGTTGATAATTCAAGCGTAAAGCATAATTTTTAAGATCTTCGCGCCCTGAAACGTGTTCAGCATCTTCAAGGTCTAATACATTTAAGTAAGTAAATCCAACACCTTTATCTTTAAGCTGATACATCAGATCAGTCACAAACAGTTCTGGTGAAAATTGTGCTTTATTGTCCGATTTTAAATAAGCCAGTTTTAGCGTGGTATTCTCTTGCGGTTTGTACTGAAGCAAACTTGTAAAATCAAAGCTTCGACGGGCTGCCAGATAATATGCGCCGCCCCGATCGAGTGCACCATCCGCCGGCACTTTACCGAGGTTTAATGCATCACCCGCAATAAAGAACCCATCACCAATCATGATATTTTGTCGACCGATACTTAAATCATAGGTCGTTAACTCATCTTTATTGGTGCCGTCTTTAAAACCAATGACCCATTCATTTACATCTGTTTTGCGTTCTTTACCATTACTATTTTGGCCTGCGTCACCATCACCAAATGTAGCCGAACTAATACCACTCAAACTTGCATAGAGCTGATTGCCTTTAAAGGTATATTGTCCTTTAGCACCATATTTAAGATGGCCTTCTTGCCAATTGATTCTTTCATCCTCTAGGTTTTCGCCGTTATAGCTTTTACCGCTACTAAAAGCCCCAAAAGTTGCTTCAAAAGTTGGCTTAATTTCTAGCTCACTAGCATGCACAGTTGAAAAAAATGAGACAAAGAAAGCCCCTCTCATAACCTGAGAAAATAAATTTTTCATTGAGAAATTCCTTTTTGCGAACGGCCTAACCGTGCTCAGGTATGGGTAACTTATTCGTTACCCATCCTCGTCATGTTGGTCTTTAGTGATGGTCGTGCTGCGTACTTTGCCCTTCTTCACCCAAGTTTAAAGTCGGGGTGTTGTCAAAGAAGTTCCAAGGTTTGATTAGGGTATAAACCCATTCTGTCGGCATAATTGGCCATTCTTCAGCACGTGCCACATGGGTTGTGCCTGTTGTCATCCACACCACAAGGTCTTTATTTTCAATATTTTCGTTGTTGCCAATGAACTGTCCTAAGCCTGTATCATGAGTCGAACGGTTTGAATATTTCCCTTCAGGATAGCGTTCATCCGGATTGTATTGAGTCACCCAAATTTGCTTATCCATAAAGTTCAAACGTTTAAATAACCATTCATCTTTAGAAAAATTGGCTCCTTTCGCCACAGGGTGTGTTCCACCTGCAAAAGGAATGAGCTGGTAAGAAACCGGATTACCTAATTTATTTTCCTTGTTGAAATTCGTGAGTAAGCGAATGGTAGACGGATCAAATTTTTCAGCTGCATTTTGCTCATTGGTAATGACTTTACTGTCAATTTGCATTGAGCTTGTACGAACGCCACCTTTGTCATTGGCTTTCACCACAGGGTCCATATGCATAAAGCTGTTGTTTTCTCCATCGACATCCATGTCTAAGCGGAAGTTATAGATGTGCTGATGGGTTGTACCCACAATATTATGGTCAATTAAAGTTCCATATTTGGTGTCTTCTTTGGCGGTACTGTCATGCATGGTGCGTGATTTAACGCCTTTAACAGCTTCAATACCCGTTGCACCCGCATTAATTCCAATTACACCATTTTGGGCAAATACCCAGTCAAACATATAATCGTAGTTTCCAACCGTACTAATCCAGCGGATGACAAGTTCACGGCGGGCTTCACTGGCATCCTGATTGCCAAAAATTTCGTGATGTTTATATTCAGGTCCTGCATAACGTTCAAATACAGCAATGGCATTTGGAATTACTTGTGGCTGGCCTTTGTAGTCTGCAATCACGGCATCAAGTAAAACAGCGTTGTCGGGTGCATCTGTTCCCGGAATAATAGATGAGGTAAGTGTTCCCATACCATATTCGCCAGAGTCCAAATAAGATTTGAAGTACCAACCGATATCAGGGTCACCATATGGAACCACCATTCCACCCAAGTTACCTTCATACATGACTTTACGCTTCACACCTTTATCTTTATAGGTCACTGTTGAAAGCTGTAAGCCAACACGAGAATCTAACGCCACATGCAAACACCAGTTCCCCCAATGTATGGTTTGGCCAGTAATGCTAAAGTTCTTACCCTCAGGTTCAGTAATATTGAGTGGTTTTAACTTACTTGCTACGGGCTTATTCGACATATAAGGTCGATTTGCCATCGGCACAGGAATGATCGCACCTTCTTCAATCTTGATAATTTTTTCTTTATCTAAATCGACTACAGCAACTAAATTTTCAATTGGATGCGCCCAGTAGTTACCATCCCCAACATCGAGGTAAGCAACGACTTTTAATATATTGAGTTGTTTATCCAGACCATCTTTACCGCCAAAATATCCAACAGTTAGCGGAGTAGCGATCACTTTCTTCACATCGGTAATACCGCGTTTGCGTAACGCATCTTGATATTCTTTACTCGTCTCAATTACGCGCTGTACGGCTTCAAAATTATCAAGCAAAACCATACCGTGAGTATCTTTAAGTACATTCCATTTTGTGACTTGTTGAGTATTAAGATTAACTTCACCTTCAATCGCTTGATTGCCCTTTAATAAAATAAATGAGGCAATACGATCTTCTTTAAAATCTTTATGATTAATAAAGTAATCCCATACTTTGGCTTTTTCAGGTTCTTTAAGCTTTAACTCGGCAAAACGCATATTTTTATAGGCGTATTTCGAGCGATTAATCACATCAAATGTCTTTTTGATTTCGTCAGAATTTAAGCTATTGAGCGGGTGAAAGGTATTTTCAACTTTAAAAGTTTGATCTAACCCCGACTGGAAGACTTCGTTAAAAAAATCTTTTCCAATAACAGGTTTACCATCTTTGATTAATAACGGGACACTGAGTTTTAAAGGTTTGCCATTCACTAAAACCTGATTTGAGTTTGGCTTGGCTCTAACCACCATAGAGCCTTTGGTAATTGTATACGTATTGGTAAAATCGTCTTTGACAATTTTAGCGCCTTGCTCACTCATGTTTTGATAAAGTGAGACCATTTCGGCCTTTCCACCATGAGCAAACGCTTGAGTATTGAGTCCCCAAAAGCTTGCAGCGATTGATAAGTTAAGTGCCAGTATTTTTTGTATGTCATTCAATAATCGTTGTTTACGCATTGGTTTCATCCTTTTCATCTATCCCTGAACTATCTGAATCAGACAGTTAAAATGCACTTTCCTGTGAGTGAAATTCATTAGACCAACTTAATAGTTCTATGGTTATTAAGCTTATCTAACCTGCTCTGATGAATTTAATTTCAACACAGTTACATAGGGCTAGCTTGTTCAAGAATGACGTCGAATTTGTCTAAAAATGACATTAAAAGAAGAAGTATTTTAAACTGACATACCCTCTCTAAATTCTTTAGGAGAGATACCATAGGTCTTTTTAAAGATTTTTGAAAAATGAGCACCATCCCAAAAACCCCACTTTAAGGCAATTTGGGCAATCGAATTCTGTTTGTTCTTTTTATCGAGTAAATCTGCTTTGACTTTTTCTAGGCGTTTGAGCTGTATGTATTTGTTAATAGATAAATTTTCTTGAAGGAATAAACGGTAAAGATGTCGTAGTGATACTCCAATATGCTCTGCAATTAATTTAGGGGTTAAATCTGGTTTTGCTAAGTTCTCAATAATAAAACGCTCGGCTTTTTCCATCAGGTTATTTGAACTATTAATATTTTTATAATTGATTGTGGGTTTGATTAAAGCAATCAGCGCATCTTCAAAAGCATTACCATCTTCCGTTGCATACCAAAGTTTGATGTTTTCAGCAGACATATTTTTCAAAATATTCTTGAGTAAAAAACCACTCATATTTTGCGTAATCAGTTTTCCAAAATATTCGGTACTAATATTTTCTTTAAGTAATTTTTCACGCGACAGGTGCACTGAAATCTGACTCACCAAACCTTGCGGATACATCGAAATAGTTTCGACCGGGTCTACCAACACAATATCGCCTTCATTCAGACTTAGAGTCTCATTCTTATACTCGAGCAGCATTTTTCCCGAATACTGCAAAATCAAAAAACAAAAACGATTATTCACTCGATCTATTTCATCGGCTTTTCGGACAATTTTATTGGCATTATTTTTAATAAAAGCAATTTCGGTATCGCCCAATAAAAAGCACTGAACCTCACCAATGAATAAATTACGGGTTCCATCAAAATCGGTTTCAAAATTGCCGCACACATTTTTAATATGGTGCGTCCATGTGAGTAATGCATCACTTACATATTGGTTCATCCCTTACCTCTCTATACATGTGCCACCGCTCAAGATTTTGCGCTTGTGGTGGTTCACTGTCTTGGCATATTTGCAATCATGTTTTATTGATAAACAAATTGTGTGCCAAAAATTCCTTATCCGTGGAATTGTTTTGATGATAGTCAGCTAGATGTAAAGAAGCTGATAAATCAATTCAATTTATCAGCTTAATGGGGCTTATGCTACTCCCGCAAAATCTCGCAGCATGGTTATAAAAATATTCTTTTGTTCCTCAGAATACTTTTTAAACACCTCATTTTGGTGGCTATCGGCAATATCAAATAAATACTGCGCTGTTTGTTTGCCTTTTTCGGTCAGGGCGTACAAATTATCGTGATCGACTAGTAACCCTTCAAATTTTAGAATTTCAGCCGATCTTTCTACTTCTTGCATTGGCATAGCAATATCGCGTGGTAAATCTTCTTTACTTGAAGCAGTACCACTGGCTAAAACGAGCAAAAGACGTGATTCACTGGTACGGAAACCCGAAGCCATTTGCTTTGGAATATAGTCAGTTTGATAAGCTTTAAAAGCACGGCTCATTAAGTAGCAGACATTATTATATAAGTGCCCATAATGTGTTTGGTCTACGCCGTTCTGTTCCGTTTGTTTAACTTGAAGGCTTGGATGCGGCATGACACAAGAATATGCACCTTGATGGTAAACCAGCGGGCTTCGGCCTTGATCATGGAAACGAACCACTTTACCAATAATAATCCAGTGGTCACCACCTTCGATCACTTGATAACGTTCGCACTCAAACACCGCAGAACAATTTTCTAAAATAGGTGCGCATCCTGCGCCAAGTTGAAAATTTGTGTCGGCAAATTTATCAATATTGCGTCTCGAAAACTTATTAGACAGCTCAATTTGCGTGCCCGATAAAATATTGACTGCAAAATGTGTTGCTTCTTCAAATACTGAAAAACTTGACGATTTTTTATCAATGCTCCACAAAATAAGCGGTGGATCGAGTGATACTGAATTAAAACTATTTGCGGTTACACCGACTTTCTCACCTTGTGCATTTTGTGCAGTAACAATGGTAACGCCTGTTGCAAAATTTCCTAATGCTCGTCGGAACTGTAGTGGATCGACCGTAAACTCATCTATTTGTTGTAATACATTCATCATCTTTCTCCTAAACCTTCTCTTACATCCATATAAATCGCGAGAGCATTAGATATCTAAAACTAATCTCGGTGTTTTAGAGCGTGAACAGCACACTAATATTTGCTCATTGCTGGCTTTTTCTTCGTCAGTAAAATAAACATCTCTGTGATCTGGTTCGCCTTCAATCACATCGCACATGCAGGTTCCACATACGCCTTGCTCGCAAGACATTTCAATGTCGATGCCTTCTTTAGCCAAAGCCTGCAAAATGGTTTCGCCCGCTTCGACCATAATGATTTTTCCGCTTCGCTCAGCCACCACCTCAAATGAATCTCCTGACGTGTCAGTTTCGACTTGGAAATACTCTTTATGGATTTGCTGCTCAGGAAAATCATGAGTTGTGGCGAGGTTAATCACCCAATCCATGAAACCGACTGGACCACAGGTATAAATATGACTTTCAGGATTAATATCTTTAATGGCAGATTCAAAAAATGCTCTGTGGCTTGCGCCTTCAGATTTAAAATGGAAAGTTGTGTATTGTGCTAACACACCATTTTTAATTTCATCAACAAAAGCACATTTTTCAGGGCTAGCACCACAGTAGTGAAGCTCAAATGATGCGCCTTCATGTGCAAGTTGATATGCCATCGTGATTAACGGCGTAATCCCGATTCCACCGCCAATCAAGACACTGTGTTTGGCTTTTAAAAGTGGAAATAAATTTTTTGGCTCACTGACCTGAATTTGCATGCCATCTTTAATTTCATCAAATGCAGAAATTGAGCCGCCACGTGATTCAGGGTCACGTAAGATTCCAAGGCGAAACTTTCCTTCGTCATTTGGATTTTGGCAAAGCGAATATTGGCGTACCATACCATTCGGTAAGTGCACATCAATATGTGCACCGGGTTCAACCTTTGGTAATGCAGCAGAAGTTGCAGATTCAAACTCCATAACTGCAATATTTCCACCTTCCACATGGCGATTTTTAACGACAACATCATAAAGTGTAGTCATGATTTAGCTCCCTTTTCATGCCTAAGCGTGTGGCTTAACGCATGAATAAACCACCGTTAATATCCCATGTTGCACCAGTCACAAAACTTGCATTTGGACTCGCAAGCAACCCACAAGTTTCAGCAATAAAATGCATACTTCCTAAGGCTTTAACCGGAATATTCTGGATGAACTGTTCCATTTTTTCGTCTGGCACCACACTATGAACGATCGGGGACTCCATCGGTCCCGGTGCAATCGCATTGACCGTAACACCTTTTGCCGCAAACTCTTTGGCAAAAATTTTGGTTAACGTCACAATGGCCCCTTTGGTTGCCGCGTAGTGTGCACCCGTTGCAGTACCGCCGTTTTGTCCCGCTAAAGACGCCATATTAATGATGCGTCCATAACCTTTTTTGGCCATATATTGACCAATAATTTGACAAGCCTGAAAGGTGCCGCGTTGGTTAACTTGGGTCACCCAATCAAAATCGGCTGCGGTAATTTCTAATACAGGCGTTGCTTTGGTGACGGTGGCATTGTTAATCAACACATCAAGTTTAGAAAATTTCTCTTCAATCCATTGCACCGCTGCATGAAAATCTGCCTCGACCGAAATATCCAGCTTTAAAGGAAACATATTTTGGGCATACTGACTTTGTTCCTTAGCATTTTCGGCTTTTTCAAGCGTACTGGCTGACAAAATCACTTGATGGCCTTGGCTCGCAAAATATTCAGCAATGACATTACCGAGTCCAGAAGCAGCACCTGTCACTAAAACAACCTGTTTCATGTTACCGCTCCTAAAGAATGTAGCTAATACCAGCCAAGGTATCGGTTGAGTTAACCAAGTTAATGATTTTACGGTTAATTTTAAAACCAGTATCAGCATCACGGGTTAGATGGTACGTAATATCGGCTGTGTAATGCTTGAGGTTTTCTTTACGAAATTCACGTAGGTTTTGAGCACAGCGTAAAACGATTTCATCATCTTGATCTTGAACAATACGTATACGAGAAACACTACGCACAGTATTTGCTTTAGGCGCTGTAGAAATCGCTTCACCATTTTCGAGTCGTTCTACCCGTAACTTACGCATATGATTATCGTCATAGGCATAATTTAAGTTGTTTTCGTAGTCTGTGAGGTTCGGGTCAATCGGAATGATATAAACGCCCTTTTCATTCCATAAATTGAGCCATTCACGGTACTCGCTGTGGTCTAACATATCTGCTTCGGCCCAGATGAAAGCAGTGACTTCATTTAATAATTGCAGATTCATATTCATTGCTCTCTCCTTAAGCTGTCATCATCTTTTTCCATTGCTGATATGCTGCACGCATACCTGTTTCAGCACTGACATCACTTTTTAAGCCATCTTCAGTTTTAACTTCGCCCGGTAAACCGCGGTTGAGCATGATCCATAAATCATTACCGGCATTGGCACCGTGTTGCACGCGTTCCCAAGCCTCAGAATCATCTGGCGTACCAAAACCAAATGGGCCTTGGAAATGTTCATGCAAACGTAAGCGATATTGATTGGCAATTTGTGGACCACCATCCATCGTAATCACCGAGTGATGAATTTCTGTTTCAGCAACTGAAATTGGCTGTAACACACGGAAGAACGCCATTGAACATGCAATATTCGGGAATAAATTTAAGTTAAAGCCCGAACCACCAACTGCTCGAACAATACGGCGTACTTCTAATTCTTCATGCCCTTCGTCACGTAAAGCTTGAGCCAAGTCTTCGAAACGCTCTTGAATTGGACGCTCCATTAAGTCTTCTTCTAAATCGACCAGTTCAGGAATCATCACCATGACACTGTGACCGTTTCCTAAGTCTTCAACAAAGCCCGGCTGGTTTTCGAAGTTAAAGAGTTCTTCGGTTTTTTCATCGACAGAACTTAAGAATGACTTGTGTACCAACGGGAAGTGATATGCATCGGTGGTATTTTCAAGCTGGATTTTCCAGTTACCCGGGAAACGGAAACGGTGTTCGCCCAACACTTTAATTGGATAACCTGCGCCTTGTTTCATAAACAGATCAATCCATTTTTTCGCAGGCCCAAGGAACTCTTCAAGCGGTTGAATGTCTTCTTTAAATGAAGCGAAGATCATGCCGTTATATTCTTCTACCCGTAGACTCACCAGCGGTAATTCTGACTTATCTAAACAATCGCCGTAACTTTCCGGAGATGGCACGCCACGTAAACTGCCATCAAGTGCATAACTCCAACCGTGATATGGGCATACAAAACTGTTAGTTTTTCCTTTTTTATGTTCACATACGGTTGCTGCACGGTGACGGCAACGGTTCAAAAGTACATGGACTTTCTTTTTACGGTCACGCACCACTACAACAGGCTGTTTACCGATATTAATGGTTTTATAGCTTCCGGCTTCTGGAATTTCGCTAGCATGCGCAACCCACACCCAAGTGCTATAAAAGATTTTTTCCATTTCTTCATCAAAAATGCGTTCATCTTTATAAAGAGAAGTATGGGCACGGTCACTTTTAACTAAAGCATCGTAATCAATGCCAATGTTATGCGTTGGGATAATACTGTTCATATCAATAGTCCTTTTAAATATGTCCTGGGTCATTCCTGGGAAGGTACCGGCAACTCGGCTTCACTGTGCCAATGCGATACCGGACGACTGAAAATATTCTGTGTTTGGAAATTTTTAATTTTCCATGTTCCATCTGCTTGCTTCTGAAACTTCACCTTGAGCTTTGCCGCATTCAGATGACTACGGCCATCTTGAAAAGTTGAAGTTTGCAACATCAGCCATGAAGCATTTGCATCATTTTGATTTACATAAATTTGTTCTGAATTTACAAAGTGTGCATTCATGACAAAGTGAGATTCTTTTTGTGTATAGCGTTTGAACATGTCGTAAATCGACTGCCAAGAATCATAACGGCCAAAAGATTTGGCATATTTCTCACCAATACCTTCCCAAATACAGTCTTGATCAAAAAGATTCATCAACTCATAAAGATCTGTATTTGCATTGAGCTCGTCGCAGATTTCCATATAACGGTTTATGCAGTTACGAATGGCATTGTGTGCTTCCAACTGTTCTAGCCGTTCTATAATTTCTGCAATATTCACTTTGTCAGTCATTGCGGTCGCCCTAACGTTGAATAATCAATTCACGCCCAACACGAGCTTCAACTTTGCAATATTTCCAAAGTTTGTATGGCCCTTCACCCACCACGGTCGTTCTAAACAAGTTACAAGCTGCATGTACTGTCTCAATATCCGGAACATCTGCAAGCAAATAAGTGGTCCAAGGCCAGCCCGTACTTGCACCCACCATGCTTTGGTCATCATCAAGATTCCCAAAAATATGCACACCAGGTAGGTCATGAATGCCATTCCACATTTCACCAAATGCTGCCCAAACCGCTTTTGCTTCAGCAGGTTCTGCATCAAAAAAGTTCTGGTTAATACCCATGCAAAACAACACGCGTAATGGTTTTTTAGCTTCCATCTCAATATTCCTTTTTAAAATTTAAACTTATAGATAACCTGGGGCTGGCTTTAACCCGAAACTGACTAAACCTGCATTTTGTAAAGTTGCATCACCCATAAAGGCATGTTGGGTCACCACGTTGGTGTCATTTACAAAACGGCTAAATGGATTGTTGGTATAAATCGCTGTCATACCCGCGAGCATTTGCATTTTTCGGGTCACTTTGGCGCAAACGCGAGCTGCATGTGTACATGCCAGACGCATATCACTAATCTGTTCAGCAGTTGCTTCACGACCAGCAATAATTTCATTCCAGACAATATCCATGGTTTGATAAAACCAAGACTTTGCCGCCTGAAACTCTGCATCAGCTTGAGCAAACTCATATTGAGTCACTGGGCGGTTTGCAATTTCTGACCCACCCGTAATAGATGCTTTACCCGGTGCTAATTTTTCAAATTCTTCTAATGCGGCAGCTGCAACACCAATACCCACCACGGTTAATACTTGAGTCGCTAAAGACAGTGATGGATATTTAAAAAATGGCTCGCTGAGTTTTGAAGGCTCACCCCGTACAAAGGTCCATTTCTTTTCGACCAATACATCTTCAACCACCAAATCATGGCTTCCGGTACCTTTTAGGCCAACTGTGTCCCATGTCATTTCGATTTTGGCTTTGTTGGCAGGCATCACGGCCATGCGTGGTAAACCTTGCATTTCATTATTTTTAAGGGGTGAAATCCCCACGCCAACAATGTCAGCGCCCATACAGCCGCTTGAAAATTTCCAACGTCCGCGCACCACCACACCTTCATCGGTAATTTCGGCAGGCTGAGGTGGGAAAATACCTCCGGCAAATACAACATCTGGCCCGTTTTGGTACAACTCTTTCAGCGTTTCTTCCGGCAAACTTCCTAAATACGCAGGACTCATACCGAAACTTGCTACCCAACCCACTGAACCATCAGCTTTAGATAAAGTTTCGATCAACTCACAAAACTGCCGCGGTGACCATTCTTCACCACCAAAACGTTTAGGCACTAAGGCACGGTAAACACCAATTTTTTTAAGTTTTTCGATAATGTCTTGGCTCACATAGGCCTGATTATCAAACTCACCTGCACAGGCACGCTCACGAATTTCTTGGCACAAAGCATCTAAATCAACTGCTTTGTCTTGAGAAGCAAACTCCATTTTAGACAACTTATTCATCATCTAACTCCTTGTAATTTATTGCATTGCATCAACACAAAATTTAGCTATTGCACATAATTGCTCATCTTTTTGATGCTTTGATACGATCTGTAAGCCCACAGGCAAACCTTCACTGGTTTCAAGTGGCACTGAAATAGCTGGATGTCCTGATAAATTAAATGGTCGAACTAAACTGGTTAGGTTCAAAAAAGCGACCGTATTTTCAGCTTCAGAAACTTTTGGTGGAATTTGTGGAAGTGTCGGCAGAACCAATGCATCATATTTTTCTAATAAAGCATCGAGTTCCTTTGTCAGCTGCGCTTTCACAACTTCTGCTTGCTTTACTTGCTCTAAAGTGGTGTGGGCTGCTTTTAATAAACGATTATTTACATCAGAACCAATTAAGCCTGTTTGGGTTAATTCACCAAAAGCTTGCCAGTTTTCATAGTTAATAATCTGCATGCCTGCATCATAAGCTGCTTCAAAATGTTCAACCTTTTCTAAAACGGTCTCTAAATTTGCTTTTTGAAGTGCTTGATAAATACAGTTCCAAATAATCTCATCTGCACTTACATCTAAAACCGCAAGTTTTGGTGTATGCGTACATTCAGCCGGCTTAAAAGTTGGATCAATAATTTGCATGGCTTTTTCAATCATCTCGACTGAATTTGCAAAAGGACCAACGCAATCTAAAGAACTTGACGGCGGGTATACGCCTTGGCGACTTACCCGACCAAAAGTCGGTTTTAAACCAAAAACTCCGCAGCACGCAGCGGGCATACGGATAGAGCCACCCGTGTCTGTCCCTAAAGTAAAGTCAGCTTGTTTAGCTGCAACTGCTGCGGCTGAACCACTTGAAGAGCCACCCGGAATAAGTTCAGGATATTTAGGATTGATAGGTGTACCAAAAGCGTGGTTAATGCCTGTAATTCCAAAAGCCAATTCGTGCAAATTTGTCTTGCCAATAATTTCGCAATCAGCTTTTAAGATGTTTTTAACCACCTCTGCATCATCGTGCGCAGGTTCAACTTCTAATAAAGCTCTACTGCCAGCAATGGTTTTTAGACCTTGAATATCTATAGTGTCCTTCACCATCACCTTAAGTTTGCCGCTTCCTTTTTGCACACTTTGGCTAATAATATTCATTCACTTTTCCATGTATTTTTATCCATTAATTAAAATATCAGAAAATTTAATGGAATTGTCAAGTAATTTTTCTAATGTGTGTTCAAGGAAATATGCAAAATTTTGTTTATAATAGAATTACCCTTTTTTTACTAAGTTATTGCTTAGCTATGCTTGATCATTTAGAACAATTTCTTCCCAATAAAGAACCGTCGAGTATTCAAAACTTCCCCTTTTTCTGGATTTCCCAAGTTAATGGTAAATATTCACAACTTATTGAAAAATCTATAAAGAAACTTGGCATTGATAATACTCGCCGCAAAATTATTTTAAGTACCAATGCGCTTGGGGAAGCCAGTATCACTGACATTGCCAATCTTTCTACTTTAAAACTCACAACAGCAACAAAGGCTGTATATCGATTGGTAGAAGATGGCATTGTGGAAGTCTACTCTTCTACCGCTGATGAACGGATTTCGATGGTGAAATTAACGGCCAAAGGTGTTGAGCTGGTTGAACAGATTAACCAAATTAGTGTGGTTACCTTAGCGGGGATCCTCAATGCTTTTTCAGAAGATGAACTGCATAACCTAAATCATCAGTTAAAAAAATTATTTGATCTCATGCCATCAAGTTAATTATTTCCATCGACACTAAATTAACTGGGCTCTAGAGCAGTTAAAGCTAGTCTTAGCTGCTCACTATAAAAAATCTGCCATCAATAATAAAATTTATTAAATTCAAATATTTATAATAATTAAACCCTCCTAATAGCTCACTTAACATACTTTTTAGGTATCTAAACATACTCAACAAGTAATGGAATTTTACATATAAAAAGAAAATAATAATTCAATAATCTAGTCAGCATTACTATTTCCGTTTGTGTTAAGTCACCTTCTTTAAGGCCCCTTACCAAACCAAATTCAATCATTTCTAGCCGTTTCATTATTCATTTCAAATGGGGACGTATCAAAAATTTTGAGGATGAATAGAAGCTAGAGATCAATTTCTTTAAAGCGTTTTATACATAAGGATTAAGTGTATGAACCAAAGTAATATCGCTGTTGAAAGGACACAAAAGAAAACCAATGCATATGCATGGTATGTGGTCATACTTTGTATGTTGGCCTATATTTTTTCATTTATTGACCGTCAAATTCTGGCCTTGATGATTGAACCCATCAAAGCAGACCTTCAACTTTCAGATACTCAATTTAGCTTGTTACATGGCCTTGCCTTTTCACTATTCTACGCTGTGATGGGCTTACCATTAGCCTATATTGCCGACCGTTTTTCCCGACCAAAACTGATTTCAATCGGGATTATTGTCTGGAGCTTAGCAACAGCAACTTGCGGTTTAAGTAAAAACTTTATTCAACTATTCCTAAGCCGTATGGCTGTGGGCGTTGGTGAAGCAGCTTTATCTCCAGCGGCCTATTCAATGTTTAGTGACATGTTCAGTAAAGACAAACTAGGCCGCGCGGTCGGGATCTATTCAATTGGTGCTTTCTTAGGTGGAGGTATCGCCTTTTTAGTTGGCGGTTACGTGATTAACCTGCTTAAAGGCGTGACACTCATTGAAGTTCCTTTATTAGGTGCACTCAAGGCATGGCAAATTGCCTTTTTAGTGGTGGGGTTACCCGGCATTATTATTGGTTTGCTATTTATTTTGACAGTTAAAGATCCTGCACGTAAAGGACAGCAGCTCAACCAAAGCGGACAAGTTGACCAAGTTAAATTCACGCAGTGCCTTCAGTTTATCAAGAAACATGCAAAAACATTTGCTTGTCACTATTTAGGTTTTACCTTTTATGCAATGGCACTCTACAGTCTGACTAGTTGGACACCAGCATTTTATATTCGTAAGTTTCAACTCGCGCCGACTGAAACAGGCTATATGCTCGGCACTATATTGCTAGTTGCAAATACTTTAGGCGTGTTTTGTGCAGGATGGCTAAACGACTGGTTTATTAAAAAAGGACGCCAAGATGCACCGATGTTCACGGGTGTGATTGGTATTGTTGGCTTGATTATTCCAATTGCATTTTTTACCCAAACAGATCAACTCTGGCTTTCAGTAACTTTGCTCATTCCTGCAATGTTCTTTGCCTCCTTCCCACTTGTGATTTCAGCAACAGCATTGCAAATGTTAGCACCGAACCAATTTAGAGCACGCCTTTCTGCCCTCTTCCTCTTGGTAAGTAACTTAATTGGACTAGGTGTTGGTACAACATTAGTCGCAATTATTACAGATAAGGTTTTTGGCAATCCATTAATGGTGGGTTCTTCTTTATCTATTGTGGGTGGTTTGTCCTGTGTACTGGCTTTGGCTCTACTTTTTAAAGGCTGTAAATCCTTTAGTGAAAGCATGAAGCTTGAAAAATTACGTTAATTGAAGCAACAGCCACTTATAAAAACAGGAGTTCCCTTTAAACAATTTAGGGAACACCACACCAATATTTCACAATACGTAATGCCGAGGACTGGCATATATCTTGGAAATGGATTATGGAATTATTTCACCGTTTTAAACCACACACTTTAGCTGTTGCCACTTTATTTATTATGTGCAGCAGTTCTTGGGCTGCAAATCCAAATCAGCAAACTGAAGATGAGTGGAAATTCACTTTAAAAAATGCCTATATCAATCGTGATTTTGATAATGACGCCCTTAAAGATACCGGTAGTTGGTCTCAGGCAGCATCTTTATTTTATAAATCGAAAATGCATGACACTCCACTAGTTATAGCAGATAAACCTATTACGATTGGAGCTGATGCTTCCGTTCAATACGCCGTACGTTTGAGTTCAGACAAACATGTCGCAGATACTGTTTTGCCTTTTAATAAAGAAACGCAATCTCAAGCATCTGATTATCTAAAATACGGCGCGACTTTAAAACTAGGTTATGACAAAACACTTTTAAGTGTCGGTGAACTCTGGCTAGATTTACCTGTAACGGCTGTTGATGCTAGCCGCCAGTTACTCACCTCGTATTGGGGAACCAATCTTAAATCACAACTTTCAGATCAACTTTATGCCGAAATTGGCCGAGTGGAAAAAGTCTCGCCACGAAATGAAGAAGATTTTAAAAAGTTTTCGTTCACAGCAAATGGAATTACCAAAGAATCTGATGGTTTAAATTACATAGATCTGCGCTATCAATTCACGCCGTCTTTGAAGGGCGAATATTATTTTGGTAATTTAGAAGATCTCTACAATAAACACTATGTAGGGCTTGAGCATACGTGGAAACAACCAACTTTTGCCCTGACCTCCAAATTTAAATACTTTAATGCGAAAGATGACGGCAATACCTTTGATATTGATGCCCAGAACATTGGTTTACTTGAAACCGTCAAAGTAAAAAACCATACCTTTGGTTTGGGTTACCAACAAATTATTGGAGAGTCGGCTTACCCATTACCAGATGGCTTCTTACCAGAAACTTATTTCATTAACTGGAATGCCACAGGCTTTTTCAAAGAAGATGAAAAGTCTTACCATGTCATGTATGGCTATGACTTTAAAGATTACATTCCCGGCTTAAACGCAATGGTGAAATATGTTTACGGTCATGACTTTAAAGCTGCCAATGGCGAGAAAAACCACGAAACCGAGTCGAATGTGATTTTAAACTATGCCTTTCAACAGCCACTCTTAAAAGGCTTTGCCCTGCAATATATTCGAATTGATTACAACGTAAAACATGGTAATGACTTTGGTGAAGACCGTTTATTTGTTAATTACACCAAAAAATTCTAAATAAAAATTACCCCCTAAAATTTAGGGGGTAATTTTTTATCCTAATTTATTAACCAATCTCAAAGGTAAAACCTTCATGGCAATACTCATTGGTAACCATGGCCACTGTGGTACATACGCTTTCACAGGTTGTTTTTCGATAGCTTTTACTAAAGCTTTACATCCTGTTTTGGCGTCAACTTCAAAAGGTAAATGTTTAGCACCTTCATTCATTTCGGTACGGATGTAACCTGGGAAAATGGTTGAGACTTTAATTGGAGTATCTAGTAATTCAGCACGAATACCCTCAGCCAAGTGAGCAACTGCAGCTTTACTTGCCGCATAGGTCGATAAATGTTTTGGTAATCCGCGCATCGCGCTCATAGACGACATGACCACCAAATGACCTGCATTTTGCGCTCTAAAAATTTCAATCGCTGCCTCACACTGTGCTAAAGCAGAGATAAAGTTTGTTTCGGCCGTGGCTCTGTTAATTTCAAAATTACCTTTACCAATACGGCGACCATTTCCGACTCCGGCATTTACAATAATTCGGTCTAAATAGCCAAATTCTTGTTTAAAGGCGCGAAATACTTCAAAAACCTGATCATAATTGGTAACGTCCAGACTTTTCGCAATTACCTTAATACCGTACTCATTTTCTAGTTCGGTTTTTAAAGTCTCTAATCGGTCTAAACGGCGTGCACAAATCGCCAAGTTATAACCTTTTGCTGCAAATTCATGCGCCATACCTGCGCCTAAACCAGAACTTGCACCTGTAATTAAAATTGTCTTTGCCATGCTTTTATCCTTATTTTAAATCCATGTCAGTAAATCTGGACGCTCAGCTTTTATAAAATGATGTTCATTTAAACTTAAAACCTGAGCTTCATTTCCAACTAAACGTAAAGTCGTGAGGCTTGTATTGGTAATTGCCCAATTCAAAGCAAAAGTTCGATTTGGGCTCAGTTCAAGTAGCTTGCCAATTGCTACCGAAATCACACCACCCGAGGTAAAAACGACTGCATAACGAGGTTTGTTTTTTGCTAACTCATCACAAAGTTGCTGTAGCGCCGTTTCAACTCTGTTTTTAAAATGCGGCCAAGACTCATCATATTCATGATGAAAATCGCCATCGGTCCATCGTTCAATCGCACCTTCAAAGATTTTGGCAAGATACGCGCGAGGGTTATGCTCTTTTGCGACATCGGCTTTTAACAGTTCAGGCTGTTCAAAACGTGGCTCATAACGGGCAAAAACCTGTTGATGGTTAAACTCATTCCATAAATTATTATGATGAATTACCGCATCTGGAAAACATTCTTTTAGTGCAAGCTGTGCAGTTTGTTCATGGCGCTGCATAGTTCCTGCAACTACATAAGGTTGTTCTTTCAATATTTTCTTAAAATATTGGCCTAATAAAGTCGCTTGAGCTTCACCATTTTCAGACAACTCATCATAGTTACTTTTACCAAATGATGCCTGTCCATGCCTTACCAGATAAATTGTGGTCATCTTCTTAAAATACCCTGTATTTTCTGTAGAGATTGCTGAGCAAATTCCGATTCTTGCAGTTTTTGCTGGGCGATAAGTTTTAAAGCTCTGATATGTAGTGCATGGATCACTATCCAGAAATCTTTAAAAGCAGGGTTTCGGGTTTGTTTATGGTAATAACGGTAATAGATTTGCTGGGCGATTACTGCTAAACGGAATACACCGAAGACTTCATAAAAAGTCCAGTTTTGAGGCTCCAGACCAGTTTTTTGCAAATAATAGTCAACAACTTCTTTGCGAGAGAACATTCCCTTTAAGTGAGTAGGCTGACGGCGTGTCGATCTAAAAATCATATTATCCGTGGGCTCAACCCAATAGGCCAAAGCACTGCCCAAATCCATTAATGGATCACCCAAAGTCGCCATTTCCCAATCCAGCACCCCAATCACTTCAGTTGGATGTTTTGGATCTAAAATCACATTATCAAAACGCCAATCATTGTGAATAATACAAGTCGTAGAGTCTTGAGGGATATTATCGTTTAGCCATTTTCGAACATATTTAAAAGAAGGAACGTTGATTGTGCGGACTTTTTGATAGCGTTTATCCCAACCCTCAACTTGTCTACGGCAATATCCTGTACCTTTACCTAGTTCAGCTAAAGGCGTGTTCTCATAAGGAACTTGATGTAACTCAATCAATTTATCAATAACGTTTACACAAAGCTCATGAACATCTTCTTCAGTAAAGCCAAGCTCAGGCGGTAATTTTGCACGAGGAATAATTCCTTCAATGCGTTCCATGACATAAAAATCACAGCCAATGACCGATTCATCCTGACAAAGTGCAACCATTTTAGGAAGCACTGGATAATAAGGCGCAAGATTTTTCTGCACCATATATTCACGGGCCATATCGTGGGCCGACTTGGCTTTTGTTCCTTTTGGAGGACGACGCAAAATTAAATCGGTATTTTCATACTTTAAACGATAAGTCCAATTCGACGCCCCGCCCGTATATTGAGTAACGACTGCTGGACCAACTAGCTCAACACCTTGGTTCTTTAACCAGTTTTCAACTGCCCCAATATCAAGTTCTTCACCATCACGTACTTCACCGCCTACATCAATTACCGACATATTTACTTCCTTTAAACTTATACTTTTTTATGACGACCGAAATAACCACGCTTGGCCAACTCTAATTTGGCAATCATGCCTTTATGTACTTCATCTGGGCCATCAGCTAAACGTAAACTGCGTGCTTGGGCAAACAAACCTGTTAATGGCGTATCTCTTGAAACACCCGCACCGCCATGTAGCTGAATTGCCATGTCGACTACTTTTTCTAATACGCTTGGAGCGACTACTTTAATTGCAGATATTTCTGTTAAAGCGGCCATGTTTCCTAAAGTATCCATTTTATAAGCAGCATACAAGGTTAAAAGTCTAGCTTGATCTATGGCTACTCGAGCATCGGCTACACGCTCTAGGTTTCCACCGAGTTTTAGAATTTCTTTGCCAAACGCCGTTCTAGACATACCTCTATCAATCATAAGCTCTAGTGCTTTTTCAGCAGCTCCGATACAGCGCATACAATGATGAATACGCCCCGGCCCTAAACGACCTTGTGCAATTTCAAAACCTTGACCCGCTCCACCAATAAAGTTTTCAATAGGCACTCGAACATTATTAAAATGAACTTCACCATGTCCATGCGGTGCATCGTAGTCACCAAATACAGGTAACATACGTTGAATTTCAACACCTGCCGTATCAATCGGTACTAAAACCATAGAATGCTGATGATGGCGGTCTTTAGTTTCATCTGGTGTATGTGCCATAAAAATAATGACTTTAGCATTTGGATCACCTAAACCAGATGACCACCACTTTTTGCCATTTAAAACAATTTCATTACCATCTATAAGTGCAGTCGCTTGCATGTTGGTTGCATCGCTTGAGGCGACATCAGGTTCAGTCATGCAAAAAACCGAGCGAATTTTTCCGTCCAATAAAGGCTCTAACCATTGCTGTTTTTGCTGCTCACTGCCATAGCGCCATAACACTTCCATATTTCCCGTATCTGGTGCATTACAGTTAAAAACAGTGGGCGCCAATAAACTACGACCAGTCAATTCAGCAATATGCGCATATTCTTGAACTGATAACCCTGCACCGAATTTTTCATCGGGTAAAAACATATTCCAAAGGCCTGCCTGTTTGGCTTTAGATTTTAGAGTTTCTAAAAGCTCGGGCCACTGCCATTTTTTCCAGTTTCCATCTGGATTTAACTCATGAACTTCTTCCCAAAATTTTGCTTCGACAGGTTCTATTTCTTCTTGAATAAATTTTTTAGTTCGCTCAGCAAAATCCTGAGCTTTTTTTGAGAGTTCAAACATTCTTTTTCCTTTACATCATTATCTGGTCTTTACATCAACATAACTTGAAACTTAATATGAATGAAATGATTTTATTAAATAATGCATCATGAATAATATTCATAACCTACATGGTCTAGACTTAAGTTTTTTTCACCGAATTGATATTAATTTATATCCGCTTTTTATCGCGATTTATGAGCAAAAAAGTATTTCAAATGCGGCAAGTAGTCTCAATATTACGCAATCGGCAGCAAGTCATGCTTTGCAACGATTACGTCAACAACTAGAAGATGATGTATTTATACGAGTAGGTAATAAAATGTCTGCAACGCCTTTTGCAGAACAGATTTATCCAACTGTTAAGCAAGCACTTTTAACCATTCAAAATATTAGCCAACAGAGACATGTGTTCGACCCAACCAGTTTAAAAAGCTTAAAAATCGCCGTGCATGATGAAATTGAGCCAATTATTCTTCCAAGATTGGCTCAACATTTTCAAAATCTTAATTTAGATTTGCAGTTTGTCAGTATGAAGCTAGATCGAAAACATATTATGGCAGACTTAGCGACACAGCAGCTCGATTTCGTGATTGATCTAGAACAATACTTATCTCCAAAAATTACCTTTGATCATTTGGTCACAGATGAGTTCGTTATTTGCAGCCAACTTAAAGAAGTCGATTTAGCTAGTTATATTAGTGGACGGCACATTGGTGTTTCATCACGCCGTACGGGCGCTTTACTTGAAGATATTTATTTAAACCAACATCAAAAAATTTCAAGAAATGTATTTATGCGCTGTCAAAACTACTCAACGGCGTTACAAGTTTTGGGAGCCCAAGCCGACGCAATACTTACCATGCCCCGTATGATTTTGCAGCATTTATCTTATAGTCCTGAGATTCGGTTACATTCTCTACCTTTTGAGATGACCAATATTAAAATGGGTATGTTTTGGCACGAAGATTTAAGGGATAATTTAAGACATCAATTTTTGCGACATGAAATTATTAAACTTTTTCAGTAAAGCGAATTGATCTATTAAGCTTCTATCGTACAAGGACCAGTAATGAGTAAAGATGAACGGATAATCCAGAATCAGGACAACAAAAAAACGATTCGTCATGAAGATTACATTGCTGGCATCGGTAAAGGCATGGCGATTTTAGATAGCTTTAGTAGTAATCAACATCGTTTAAACATTTCTATGGCTGCTGAAAAAACCGGGCTCACCCGAGCTGCAGCAAGACGTCATTTATTAACTCTAGAATATTTAGGTTATCTTGAGTCAGATGGCCACTATTACTATTTAACCCCGAAAGTTCTTAAATTTTCAGGAGCTTATTTAGGTGCAGCACAGCTTCCAAAAGTATCCCAGCCTTTATTAAATCTTCTAACTAACCAAACCTCTCTCATTTATTCTGTGATGGTACTTGATGGTTATGAAGCCATTACGATTGCCCGTAGTGCTGCCCACCAACAAACCGACCGCGTAAATCCATATGGTTTGCATTTGGGTAACCGCTTACCTGCTCATGCAACCTCGGCGGGTAAAATTTTACTGGCACATTTAAGCCAAGAAGAACAATTGGACTGGCTCCAAAAATATCCACTCCAGCGTTTAACTAAATATACGCATGTCGAAAATGATAAATTTTTAGAGTTACTAAAAGAAATCCGAGAACAAGATTGGTGTTATTCACGTGAAGAGCACGAATTAGGTGTCCATGCGCTCGCCGTACCGATTTATGGACAAGACTTTAAAGTGGTTGCTGCTTTAAACATTGTTTCTCCAACCATGAGAACAACTGAGGAATATTTAATTCAACATATTTTGCCGCTATTGCAAGAGACTGCGCGGGATTTAAGGCAAGTTCTTTAAATCTCACTTAGGCTATTTACATAAGATTAATTTTTTGCTTAGGCTATTTGAATAAGTAAAACGATCAGAATGTATGCTTAGGCTATTTCTAAAAGTAATTAAATGGGATTTTTAAATAGCGGATGCCATTCGCTTCAAGTTCCGGAAAATTTCCACCGTTCATATTAATTTGAATTGAAGGCAGAATTAATTTTGGCATTGCCAAAGTAGCATCTCTTTCTTGACGCATTTTTATGAATGATTCTTTGGAAACTCGTCGATTTAAATGGATATTGCTTTGTTTTTGAGTTTTTATATCTGTTTGACAGATATATTCGTCACGGCCTTCAGGCTTATAGTCATGGCATAGAAACATACGCATGTCGTCGGGAAGTGTATAAAGCTTTTGTACCGAATCATAAAGTGCAGCAGCACTCCCTTTAGGAAAGTCGCATCTAGCCGAACCATAATCGGGCATAAATAAAGTGTCCCCGACAAAAACAGCATCACCAATCACATAGCTTAAACAAGCAGGTGTATGCCCTGGTGTAGGAATGTTATAGGCTTCTATCTCCCCTATTTTGAAATGTTCATAATCTTCAAATAAATAATCAAAAGGCTGATTTTCATTGAATTTCTTAAAATCAAAATTATAAATAGCCGAAAATGTTTCTTGTACTACCGAGATTTTTTGACTAATCGCAATTGTACCGCCCAATTTAGATTTTAAATATTGAGCCGCAGTCATATGGTCCGCATGTACATGGGTTTCTAAAATCCATTGTACTTTGAAGTTTTGCGCCAAGACATAATCGACGATCAGATCAGCATTAGTTGTTTTTGTAGTGGCCGAAGCAGCATCATAGTCAAGCACACTATCAATAATTGCACATTGACGGGTTGCTAAATCCGCAACAACATAGCTAAAAGTATTGGTATTTTCATCAAAAAAATCTTTTACTAGAGGTTGTTGCATATCTTTAATTTCCTTTATTTAAAATTCGGTAAATAAACATTCCTACTAACATCGCGACAATAAAATAAAGTGCTTCAAAATGCCCTAATCCAATAAGAGTTAAAGCGGGCGCTGGACATATACCTGCTATTCCCCAGCCTATACCGAAAATAAAAGCGCCTACAATTAACCTTTGGTCAATCTGTGTATTTGTTGGTAATTGAATTTGTTCATTAAAAATCGTTTTTGGTTTTTTAATAGCCCTTTGAAACGGAATAACTGCCACAGCAATAGCACCTAGCATCACAAACATTAAGCTAATATCCCATTGTCCAAAAATATCTAGAAACCCTAAAACCTTTGCAGGGTTAGACATACCAGAAATCATTAACCCCAATGAAAACAAACCACCAAATATAAAAGCAAAGATATTTTTCATAAGATTACCCCAACACATGACGAATGATATAAACAGTCAGCATGCCAGCAAACATAAAAATTGCGGTCGCTATTATTGAGCGTTTTGAGAGCCTGCTCATACCACAAATGCCATGCCCACTTGTACAGCCTGATCCAAGTCGTGTACCAAAACCAACAAGTAACCCTGCCAGAATAAGTACAAATGAATTGGCTTTAATTTCGATTTCAGGCTGATAGAAATAACCATATATGAAAGGTGTAATCACGAGTCCTGCAATGAACCAGGATGCAGAACTTTTAAATATATCTCTAGATGGGCTAATGAATTGGGCAAGCAAACCACTAATTCCAGCTATACGACCATTTATATATAAATACCCAACTGTTGCGACACCGAGTAATAAACCACCCACAAAGGCATAGACAATACTTGACATATAAGCACTCTTAACAATATATGTTTTTATAATCTGTATTATACGCTGATTCTTTTAGAAATACTTAATATAAAACTTTTAAGTTTATAATTCTTCTTAAAAAGAAAAAGCCCCAAGATTTTGGGGCTTTTATCATTAAATTAGATCTTTAATGCCTAATTGTTCAGGTAACTTTTCCATAACTTTATTTAATCTATTATTTGCTGGAGAGATACAACCTGTGTAATGGCTTAATTTTGTTTCTGTACCATTGGGTTGAATCCAGGTGATGTAATAGCTAGGCATATCGGTCGCAGTTTGCTGACAACCTGCAGTTTTAGATTGGGTTCCTGTTTGCGGGCGATAAGTTTTTAGTTCATCAGCAAGTTTTTGATAATCTTTTACGCTACCTTGAATTTCTTTAACGCCGATTGCTTTTGTATATTGCTTACCTTCAAAACGAATTAAACCTGTAGGTGTTACTTCTACTGAGTAAATTGGGCATGCGCCGAAACATGGACTAGAAGCATAACGAATGGTTTCTTGTGTATTAGGTGCTTGTTGAACAGAAGCACAACCCATTAAAGCCAAACCGGATAAAGTTGCAAGAACTAAAAATCTCATTACATCACCTATTATTATCAAGTGGCATTAATCTAACAAATCATATGCAAATTGTCATTAAAGACTCATTTTTCATAGTATTATTTGCTATTACTTAAGCTATTTTTAGTTATCAAGAAAATTAAAATATAAAGCACATAAAAAAAGGCCCATCGTTAGATGAGCCTTAAGCCAATTAAAGCTTAAATTCCTGAAATACAAATTATTACTGGGTAGTAATAACCTGCGCCAACCATTCTATCTTAATGCAATACATTATTTAAATATAATATAAGTATATATTTACGCTCGTTTTTCCAACAAAAAAAAACTGTTTTTTAGAGTTAAAAACTCAATAATGTTTATTTTTAATTAAAATTCACAACTTTAAGTTAAACAAAACTTAATAAATTTTGAAATTTTATTTATAGGTAAAACATTATAAAAAAATGCTTAATAGTTCGGCTATATCTAGTGTTCAGTATGAATCAATTATAAGAATATTTTAAGTTTAGCAATAACTTCAAGCACTTTTTTACCATTTGGTAAAGCTATCTCACTAAAATTACAGAATTTACGCAAATACTTTAATAGAAAAAAGATATTAAAGAAATAAGGGCAAAAGAAAATTTATCCTTTTGCCCTCTTTCATTACTTATCTAAACTATATGCGATCACATAATCACCATGGTCCGGAGACTGTCGTGCTCCACCTGCGGTAACAACCACATATTGTTTACCTGTTTTAGGTGAAACATAGCTAATTGGAGTTCCCTGACTACCTACTGGCATACGTGACTTCCACAGCTCTTTACCTGTAGATGAATCAAAAGCACGCAAGTAATAATCTTGAGTTGCAGCAAAGAAAACTAAACCACCTTGAGTTGCCATTGGTCCACCAATAGTTGGCATACCAATCGGTGCTTTCAAGCCCATCTTAATACCAAGTGGTCCAGTGTCCTCAACTGTACCAAGTGGTACTTGCCATGCAACCTGACGAGTTTTCATGTCAATTGCTGTCATGGTACCAAACGGTGGTTTTTGACAAGGAATACTTAAAGCGGACATAAAGCGGTTTTTATTCACTTTATATGGTGTACCTTTCATTGGTACAGCACCCATACCTGTATTTACTTTTTCGCCACCACTCGCCTGAATCTTAATGTCTTCAGGTGTTTGTTTAATGAGTTGAACCCATAAACCAAGACGCATATCGTTTACGAACATGTAACGATGTGTCGGGTCAAAAGCAATACTACCCCAGTTCATGCCACCTAAAGAACCAGGGAAGCTTAATGAAACATCAGTACCCGGTGCAGTAAATAAACCTTCGTAACGCATTGACTTAAAGTTAATACGGCACATGAGCTGATCAAACGGCGTCGCACCCCACATATCTGACTCAGTTAAAGTCTGATTACCAATTTGAGGCATTTCAACAGAACGTGGTTGAGTTAAACTGTATTGCTCACCCGGAATATTTGCCGCTTTCACTGGCTGTTCAATTACTTTAGTTAGCGGTTTACCAGTTACGCGGTCAAGGACAAAGAATTGACCTGATTTGGTTCCAATCACAACAGCTGGCTTAGTCGTACCATCTTTTAATGGAAAGTCGATTAGACTTGGTTGCATTGGTAAGTCAAAGTCCCATAAGTCATTATGAACAGTTTGATATACCCACTTTTCTTTACCCGTTGTCGCATCAAGTGCCAAAACAGAAGTATTGTATTTGTGATCTAACGGATTACGGTTACCACCCCAAATGTCGACAGATGAACTACCCATCGGTAGGAACACTGTATTCATTTGTGGATCATATGACATTGCAGCCCAAGAGTTTGCCGAACTACGTTTATAGGTTTCACCCGGTTTAAGAACATAGTTAGGGTTTGGATTACGCGGGTCAAATGCCCAGCGAAGTTTACCCGTAATCACGTCATAACCACGTATTACACCACCCGGCATATCTGCTGCCACGTTGTCGGCAATACGGCTACCCACCACAATAGTTGTTCCAGCAATAGTCGGTGCAGAAGTCACTTCAAAACGTGGAGCCTTAGTCCCACCGCCTAGGCCTTCGAGTAGATCAACCGTTCCATTTACACCAAAGTCCGCACAGCGCTGACCATTATCTGCATTGACTGCAATTAAACGACCATCTGGCGTATTGGTATATACACGGCGTGGACAGGCTGTGTTGCTGGTAACAGTATTGACCGGAGTTGCACCAGCTAAAGTTGGTTGCACCAGTGGTTTAGTTGAATCGAAGTATGCAACACCACGGCAGCGTTCCCAAGCATCGGCTTTTGAGTTCACCTCAGCTTTCCAGAGTTGTTTGCCCGAGTCGGCATCTATTGCAAAAATGTTGTTATATGGCGTACATAAAAAGACTTTATTTCCAACTTGTAGCGGGGTCATTTGGTCTTCAGCACCATTACCACTACCCGTTGTAAAATCACCTGTTCTAAAGCGCCATGCTTCTTTTAGTTTATGAACGTTATCTCGGTTAATTTGGTCGAGAGCAACAAAGCGACTACCACCCGCATCATTACCATAATTTTCCCAATTCACCTGTTTTTTTGCAGGGTCAACTGGTACTAAAGGTAGTTTTTCACCTGAACTTGCGACCGTTGGATGCGGTTGGAACATTTGATAGAGCGCAATCAACATACCCACAACAACTAAGCCACCTACTGCATAGGCTGAAGATGCCAAACTAGTTTGAAATTGGTAGCGTCGAATTGAAGGTAAGGTAAATAACAACGCAGCAAAAAGACCAGCAGGAAACATTAAGCGCGAGAATAACGGCCAAAATTCCCATCCAGCATCAATGAGTGACCAAATTACGGTACCAACAAAAACAGCCCCAAAAATCCAGACGCCCAGCGCTTTTTTTCGGAAAATACTAATTGCTGAAATGGTTATAAACAGTCCTGAGATAAGGAAATACCAAGAACCACCGAGAGATACTAGCTTTCCACCGCCCACGATATAAAAAATACCAGTAGCCAATAAAGCTAAACCTAAAATAAAACACCATATTTTGAATAAGATATGAAACTTAGAATCTGACTCAGACATAGATCCTACTCCACATATACTGAACCCGAATAGTTCAAGCATTTGGGCCAGTTAAACTATGTCTAACCAGCCATCAATATTATTAAAAATTAACTTTTACACTCAGGCCTGCCACCCAAGCATCATCGACTTCTTTCACACCAGCAGGTTGATGGATATATTGAATGTTTGGACGTAACATGACGGCCGGAGACCATTGATAGGTATAGTTCAACTCGACATTTAACTCGTCGTCTTGAATTGGAATATAGTCAGATGCAATCGAATCATAGCTATAGTATCCGCGGCTTTCGTTTGTCGCGATCTGTTTATCTTTAGCACGGTCATTGACTACATAATTGGCAATACCAAAACCAATCGAATCATTTGGACGGCTATCAAACGGTCCCTTATACCAAAGAGCAAGTTGTTGTGTACTTTGAACAAATGTCGTTGCTTTATCATTTACAACGCCATTAAAACTGACATATAAACCGCGTTTCGGATCTTGGCCGGCATGGCTAAGTTGTTGCTGTGCATTAATCCAGAAGCTTTGTTTTCCGTCATGCACTTTACCCGCAGTTTTAATATCATTTGCTTCTGCGGTTGAGTACAGCGCACCTACTTTATATTCACCCGGTAAACCATTAAAAGCAGCAAGTTTTGGTTTCCATGCAAGTTCAACTGGTATGGTAGCGCCCTTGACGTTATTCATATCCAGATTAAAACCATCACTGTTTGATTCGGTTTTAATATTGTCTGGATTGACCTCATACACACCAACACCTAAAGTCCACTCAGGTGCAAACTGATATTTAACGTTTGTAGCCCAAACACCGACTGGTGAGTTATACCAAATTGAACCAATTGATTTTCCTAACTGCCCACCGCAAAGCAATAAGTTCTGAAACTCACATTGAGAACTATTAAAGTCCTCTGACATTCCCATACGACCAAATTTGACCTGTACAGTATTATCAACAAAGCCCTTCTTCACCCATGCTTGGGATAAACGCCAAATTTTCCCACGACCATAAATTTCTTGCGCGTTACCTAATTGGCTAGAGCGTGGGTCTTTAATACGCTCTAAAGTAAGTGCATTACCATCACGTTTAGTCACAACGAGACTCGCTGTTGTATCTTTCCATCCAGCGATTTTTTCTAAATCAAAGTTTGCACCTAAAGAAAGCTGTGCAGCGTTTTCAAAAGTATTGCTGTCGTTATAACCACCATCTAAATTGGTGGCGCTTTGGCTCATAATTGAAGCAGTAAATTTATAGCCCTGTTGCTCTAATTGCTGGCGTTTTCCATTCCAATCACCAAGCAACCATTGACGGTCTTGTGACCACGGCTCATTTGCAAGTGCAAATTGGCTGCCCAATACAGCAATTGTTAGCACACTCAATTTCATTACATTTGGCATTTCAAGTCCCTTTTGTCTTTTCTGAAATGCGCCCCTGTTTTGAGGCGCTGTATTTTTTGTTATTTAACTTGCACAAACCCGAGCTCAGATGTAGCACCGAAGCGATCCGTCACATTTGCTGTAATTGAGGCAACTTTGACTGTTGGTTTCCAATTGGCTTTTGCTTTACCTTCGGCATCTGTAGCTACTGTTATTGTTCCTAAATATTGCTCAGCTTCTTTTGATGCTGCATTTTGGTTGCCAAAAAGCTCAACTTGATAGCGTTGATTTGGTAAGCCATTAACTTCTACTGTAACTGAACCTTTATTCGCTGTTAACTTAGGAGCTTTAATACCCTGATTCGGCTGAGCATTACAGTCCTGTTGATTTGGCTGAGTACATGTTTTTTGTTGTTTAGATGGGTCGACAACCACACCACCACCACGAGAACCTACAAATCCTGCATGCTCAAGTGCAGGTACTCCAAATACAATTGCCCCTAAACGCTGATCTGGTACACATGAACCACCTGCTTCACAACGTTTAATATCTTTACCATTGTCCCAAATCAGGTTTTTAGTCAATGTAATTCTTGCATTTGCATCTTTTTCAGAACGAATGGCTACACCAATACGGTTACCATGTACTTTATTGCTATCAAGAATGTTGCCATCACCCGTCATGTTGAAGCCAATCGAGTTATTGGTCATTTCGTTATAGGCGATATAGTTACGTTTGCCCCAGTTGATCTGTAAGCCATCTGAATAGTTTTCGAATTTATTACCAACTACGGCATTGTCATTACCCCACAAAATTTCAATACCTTGTGATGGTTCTGGATTTGCTTTTGTTGAAACAAAATGGTTATTCGCAATTAAGTTAAATGCTGCACCACGTGTCAGTTCTAAGCCATCACCATTGTCTTGGAAAATGTTATCTAAGACTTTGTTGTTATTAGTCGTGGTTGCAGTTGGGTTACCTTTACCATCATCACCCGTCAACATAACACCAGCACCGCCGTAGTTATTACTAATACGGTTGTGTTGGATGAGGTTATTGCTCGAGCGGTTAATCAATACCCCAATACAGAAGCGATGAATGTCTAAACCTTTTAAAGTGACATTGTTGACGTCACGCAATACCAACCCTGGTAAAGTCATAGTACGTACATTGGTGCCGTACTGCTCAGGGTTTGCACCTGGACAAGCTTTTGCACCTTCACCTTTAATATAGTTTGAACCATCAATTGCGATGTATTCGCCAGTTTTATCCCACTGAGTACCAATGATTTTGACGGGTGCTTTAATTTCAGGAAGTGCACTATTTAATTTAATCGCATAAGGCGCTTTGCCTACTGCTTGAATCAAAATGTCGCTAGCTTCGCTTGGGTTTGCATTGGCTTGTTCAATTGCCCAGCGTAAAGAGCCTTTATTGCTATCGTCTTGATAACGGTCAACCACATAAGTTTGAGCCGCAGCTATGCCTGAAACCATCAAACCTAATGCAAGAGTAGTTAAACGTAATGTATTCATTTCATCATATCCTTATGATTTATGGGTTTGTTGGTTGAACTGTTTGTAAAATCTGTTTGAGCTTAGTCACATCAATTTGACCCGGTGCAGAAGCCTGACCAATCATGCCAAAGCTATAACTTCCGCCCATATTGGCAGTCGCAACACGTGAAATCGTACCTAATTGCCCCATCGACATTGTCAATAATGGCTTAGTGGTTTGCTGGCTTACCTTTAAAGTTGCGTTCATTAAAGTGAAAACGTCTTGTTTAGATTTAGGCATTACAGCAATTTTGAGAACATCTGCGCCCATTTGATCTTGTTTTAACAAGCGTTTTTCAATTTCATCTTGGCTTGGTGTTTTTTGGAAGTCGTGATTAGACATGACAACGAGCACTTTCTTTTGATGTGCTTTTTGAACAATTTCTGAAACTACTTTTTGATCACGGAACATTTCAACATCTAACCAGTCCATGAAAGGATTCTTTAAATAAGCCTGATAAGTCTTACCATAATCAGCATCACTAATTTCAAGCTGGCCCCCTTCGTTTTTGGTACGAATAGTGGCAATCATTGGCTTACTGCCTAAAATCTTTTTCAGCTCATGACCTAAGGCAATGACTTGTTTTGTATCGCTGGCAAAGCTTAATAAATCGATACGGAACTCTGCTAAATCAGCATCTGCCGTATTTGCAATGACTTGAGCTTGTGCCAATGCTTGTTCTTTAGTTTTTGCGGTAATCGGAACAATCGTTTTAACGGCTGTAGCGGCAGGTTGTGCCTGAGCAGCTAAAGCAACAGGTTCAGCATTTACCTGTGCAGTAAAAAATGGGAGTGCAAGCAAACTTAGGCTTAATAATGTTTTCATGTTCATAGGTTCATCCTTAAAAAGGCTACACGCATCCTTGAATAATCAGGTGTAGCCTTAGGTGTTTCTTAAATATCAAAAAATACAGTTTCGTCATCGCCTTGAATACGAATATCAAAGCGGTAAACAACTTCACCATTTTCTTCAAAACGTTTCGCAATAAGTGTTTGGCGACGTGGTGCCCATTCAATGCTATTTAGAATTGGATCGTTAGCATTTGCCTCTGCTTCATCTTCAAAATAAACTCGTGTATGAAGACCCAAGTTAATACCGCGAGCGAAAATGACTAATGCAATATGAGGTGCTTGAGTTGAACCTTTACGGCCTGCTGTCGCGCCCGGCTTAATTGTATTAAAGCTCCAAACACCCGTTTCAAAGTCTGCACCTGTACGGCCCCAACCTTGAAATGCCGGATCAGCTTTTTGCTCACGCGTATCTGCCTGACTTGGATAAATACCATTTGCGTCGGCCTGCCAAATCTCAATGAGTACATCACGTAGCGGTAAACCTAATCCGTCAAACACTTGACCTTCAAGACGAATACGCTCACCTTTGGTTTGGTCTTGAACCAACTGGTTATTAAAGTTGTTTTCAAAAACTTCAATACCGGCCTGTTGTGGCAATAAACCAATGTGAACGTAAGGACCACCTGTTTGAGATGGAGTTTCTTTTAATTCCTGAAAATTCCAGTTGTTCATGCTCGTGCTCCCGATTAAGTCAAATCATTTTCGAAGTAAGTCGCTCGACGTCCACGTAAAGTGATGTCAAAACGGTAACAACGGCTATCTGCTTCGATAAAGTTGTTTTTATCTTCTAGTGCAATCAAGGCACGACGTTGATCTTCAGAAGGAATCGTTTTTAAGATCGGGCAAGTGTCAATGAGCGTATCTCCTTCAAAATAAAACTGCGAAATCAGACGCTGCGCCCAACCATCAGCAATTAAAGAGAAATGAATATGGGCAGGACGCCATTCATTAATACGGTTACGCCACGGATATGGACCTGGTTTAATGGTACGGAAAATATAAAAACCATTTTCGTCAGTTAATGTACGACCACAACCACCGAAGTTAGGATCCATTGCACCAATAAACTTATCGTTTGGATGACGATAACGTCCAGAAGCGTTGGCCTGCCATACTTCTAGAAGTGCATTTTTTACAGGACGACCAAATTGGTCACGAACATAGCCATGAACAATGACACGCTCACCAATTGGCAAACCATCTTTGGCATAGTTCAAAATCAAATCGTTATCTTTTGGACCAAACAAATTTGAAGAAAAATGCGGCGCAGTGACTTCAGTTAAAGTCTCATTAATTGAGATCAATGCATTTTTTGGCGAACGTAATACACTTGTTTTATAACCTGGCGTATACGCTGGTGGATGATCATCTGTATTACGTTGGGCGTAAGCACCCCAGCTATGTTGTGACATCTTTATCTCCTTAATCCTGTTCTTTCGCTGCAATTGGGTTTACTTCTATCCCCAACTCTTTAAAGACTTCTTCAGCCATATGCATTGCAGCGTTTGCAGCAGGTAAACCCGCATAGAGTGAACTGTGTAAGATCAGCTCTTTTAAATCTTCTTTAGTTACACCGTTGTTGAAACAAGCACGTAAATGCATGCGTAGTTCATCTTCGCGGCCCAGCGCCAATAAAATTGCGATAGTCACTAAACTACGGGTATGACGTGGTAAGCCTGGACGAGACCACACTTCCCCCCATGCATAACGGCTAATAAAATTTTGGAAATCTTGGTTAAAGTCATTTAGGTTCTGCAAAGACCGACCAACATGTTTTTCACCCAAAACTTCAGTCCGCACCTCAATGCCTTGTTTATAGCGTTGTTCATCATTCATTGTGATAGACCTCTATTAGGTTGCATCGGTATGCGCAACAATTGATTTAATAAATACCGCAACAGCAGCAGCGGTCGCTGGAATAAGTAATAAACTAAGAATGGCGGTAAACGACCAATCATTGCCGAGTAACACAGCTCCAATCCACGCACCAAATACCGCACCAAAACGCCCAATACCCGTCATCCAAGACACACCCGTTGCGCGGCACTGAGTTGGATAGAAGCGTGCACTTAACGCCGGCATCGAAGATTGCGCACCATTAATGGCGATACCCGCACAAAGTACCAATACTGCAAGTAAGGTTGAGTTGCCTAAGCTTTGACCGACAGCAATTGCAAATAGACCTGCGGCAAAGTAGAAAATGGCGATGACTCGGTTCGGGTTAAATTTGTCCATTGCCCAACCAATAAATAATGCGCTCACCACTCCACCGAACTGGAACAAACCGCCAATAAATGCAGCGCGCTCCATCGAAGCACCTGTTTCACGCATAAGTGTTGGTAACCAACTTGTTAGCAAGTAAACAACCACGAGTCCCATGAAGTAAGTCACCCAAAGCAAAACCGTACCTTTGGCATATGGCTTAGAAAACATAATTCCAAAGACATTTTTCTTTTGAACAACTTCTGTTTTTTCTTCAGGCACATGAAATGCTGTCGCATTTTGAATCTGTGCTGGTGCAATATGGTTTAAGATTTTGCGTACTTTTTCTGGATTCTTGCCTTTCACAATTAAAAAGCGGTAAGACTCAGGTAACACCAAAATCACTAAAATCATTAAAATTAAAGGTGACCAGCCGCCGAGCAAAAATAAACTATGCCAACCGTAGGTCGGGATAAGCCAACTGCTAATAAAACCACCTGTAGCCATACCCAAGTTGTAGCCACAGAACATACATGTCACGAGTAATGAGCGAATGCGGGTTGGACAGTACTCAGAAAATAAAGTGGTCGCATTCGGCATAGCTGCGCCAAGCCCAATACCTGTCAAAAACCGTAAAACGACAAGGCTATCCAAGTTGGTTGCATAAGCAGATGCCAAGGTGAACCCACCAAATACAAGCATCGAAAAGGCTAAAACAATTTTGCGGCCAAAGCGGTCAGCTGTCGGGCCAGAAACTAAAGCTCCAATAATCATTCCACCAAGTGCAGCACTCATCACTGGTCCTAACTGAGAGCGATCTACGCCCCAATCCTGAGCCAATGCTGGAGCGATAAAACCCATTGCAGCTGTATCGATACCATCAGTAAAAATAATTAAGAAACAGATGATTGCGATCATCCATTGATATTTACTAAGTGGAGCATCATTAATCAGTGCTTGAGCATCGATGCTTTTGCTTGGTGTAGCGTAATCCTGAGACGCCATATTTGCCTCCTTAAGGCCAATTCCTTTTAAATTACTAAGCGATTAGATTTGCTGAATAAATCTAGTCAATTCCTGAGTAAATCTTTGTGGTTGCTCAATATTAGAAAGATGAGATGCTTCGAGTTTTGCAAGCTGACTGTTATTAATCGCCTTCTGCATAAATTCGGCATCTGCTACCGTCGTTACCGGATCTTCTGTTCCTGCAATCAGTAGCGTTGGAATTTGGATTTGTGCAATTTCATCTCTTAAATCGGCATACGCTAAAGCGCGACATGCATTGGCATAACCTTGTGCTGGTGTGTTTGCGAGACTTTGAATCGTCGTTTGTGCAACCACGTTATGTTGATAGTCGAAGTTTTCACTAAACCAGCGGGTATGCGTGGTTTTTACCAACTCAGCTAAACCATTCTGTTCCACAGAATCAGCACGACTCAACCAAGCCTCTGCCTGACCAATTTTGGCTGCCGAGTTCGCAACAGTAATACTTAAAAAGCGCTCTGGATGATGAATACCCAACCAAAGCCCTGTAATTCCGCCCATTGATATGCCGCAAAAATGAGCTTTTTCAATATTCAAGGCATCTAAAATATCAACAACATCTTCAGCTAAGTTTTGCAATGAGGTGTCACTAATTACATCACTTCCGCCATGACCACGTGTGTCGTATGTAATGACATTAAAATGACTTTTAAGCTCATCTACTTGCGGCTGCCACATTCCATGGTCCGTTCCTAATGAATTAGAAAACACAAGCACAGGAGCATCTTTTAGACCATCTGTATAAACTGCTAACTGCTTTCCTTGACGATTGCTAATAGTCTGTTTCACTTTGACTCTCCTTGTGCTTCTTTCAAAACCGTATCAATCTGTTGCTGAATATTGCCTAAATAGTTTTCTGGTTTGAAAATATTCCTTATCTCATCTTGGCTAAACTGGCCTTTCACTTCGTCTAATTGGCTAACAACATCAAACAAATGCTGGTTTTGTGCTACCGCTGTTTTACATGCAGCTTCAACTAAATGATGAGCATTTAAACGACCAATTTTAGGAGCAAGTGCCATCATCACAGCTTCTGCCATAATCAACCCGTTGGTACACTCAAGGTTCTGCTGCATATGCTCAGCATTCACTTCGAAACCTTGTAAAACTTCACCAGTACGAGTTAATGCTCCAGCACAAAGCTGAAAGATTTCTGGAACTGCTAACCACTCTGCATGCCATGCACCTAAGCTACGTTCATGTTCCTGTACCATGCTTTGATAAATGCTAGACATCAGTGCTGGTACACGATTCGCCGCGGCCAATACGGATGCTGCCGCAACTGGATTACGCTTATGAGGCATGGTCGATGAACCACCACGACCCTTTGCGGTTGGCTCAAACAACTCTGCAATTTCAGTTTGCATCATGAGTGACCAATCCCGTGCCATCTTGCCCGTATTCCCGACAATCATGCCAAGCACACTTGCAATTTCTACAATACGGTCACGCTCACCATGCCATGTACTTGTTGGTACTGTCAGATTCAGTTGCTCCGCAAATGCACTGACCACAAGCGAACCTTGGTCTTGCAATGAAGCCAACGAACCCACAGCACCGCCTAACTGAGCAGTGAGCACACGTGATTTCATAGCTTGAATACGCTCTAAATCACGTTTAAATGCAGAAGCCCAACGAGCAAGTTTATGTCCCAACGTAATTGGTAAAGCTTGCTGTAACCATGTACGCCCAATCATGACTTGATGGCGATATTGCTTAGCTTGTTCTAACGCAGTGCTGTAGCACTGTTGAAGTTGAGCTTCAATAATGTTCAACGCATCACGACATTGCAAAATACAAGCTGTGTCTAAAATATCCTGACTGGTTGCGCCCCAATGCACATAACGTGAAGCATCTTCATCAATATCTTTAACAATTGCCGTAAGCTGTTTTACAAATGGAATTGCAATATTTCCAGCTAAGCCAGTTGCTACCGCCAAAGCGGAAAAATCAAACTTGTCTAGTGCATGCTCAGCTACTTGGGCAATGGTATTAGCCGCATTTTGAGGAATCACACCAACTTGTGCCTGTGCTTGCGCTAACGCAACTTCAACCTGAATCATGTAAGTGACTAAAGATGAGTCACTAAAGATGTCAGTGACGTCTTTTTGGTAAAACAAGCTGGCATATAACTGGCTCATGACTAGACTCTCTCAATAATCAATGCGATGCCTTGACCTACACCAATACACATTGAACACAAGGCATAACGACCGCCTGTTTGTTCAAGTTGGTTTAAGGCTGTGGTCACTAGGCGTGCACCTGATGCACCAAGTGGATGACCTAAAGCAATTGCACCACCATTTGGATTTACCTTGTCAGAGTTGTCTGGTAAGCCTAAATCACGGGTCACTGCCAAAGCCTGAGCAGCAAAAGCTTCATTGAGCTCAATTACATCCATCTGCTCTAAAGTTAGGTTGGCTTGTTTAAGTAATTTTTTAATGGCTGGTGCTGGGGCAAAACCCATAATGCGTGGTTCTACGCCCACGGCTGTTGAGGCAATGATCTTGGCACGTGGTTTTAGGTTATAAGCCTGAACTGCTTCATCAGAAGCAATCAGTAGAGCTGCCGCACCATCGTTAATGCCTGAAGCATTCCCCGCAGTGACCGTACCCTCTGCTTTAACTACAGGTTTAAGTTTGCTTAAACCTTCAAGCGTGGTTGATGCACGAGGATGTTCATCGGTATCAATCACAACAGCATCACCCTTACGTTGAGGGATTTCAACTGCCACGATTTCTTTAGAAAAAAAGCCTTTGGCTTGCGCGCTTGCGGTGCGTTGTTGGCTCACCAAGGCAAACTGGTCCTGATCTGCACGATTGACGTTGAACTGTTCAGCGACGTTTTCGGCAGTCTGGGGCATGGTGTCTACACCATACAATTCTTTAAGTTTAGGGTTAATGAAACGCCAGCCCATAGTGGTGTCTTCAATCTTCTGGCTACGGCCAAAGGCACTGTCAGACTTACCCATCACATAAGGTGCACGGCTCATGCTTTCCACACCACCTGCAATCACTAGATTCGCTTCACCTGCTTTAATGGCACGGGCAGCAATAGCAATGGCATCGAGTGATGAACCACACAAACGGTTAATGGTGGTTGCCGGCACCTGATAAGGTAAACCAGCAAGTAGTGCTGACATACGGCCGACATTACGGTTATCTTCACCAGCTTGATTGGCACAACCATAAATCACATCATCGACCTGTTCCCAATCTACACTTGGGTTACGCTGCATGAGTGCTTTAATAGGTACAGCGCCAAGGTCATCGGCACGGACGGGTGCAAGGCCACCGGCATAACGGCCGAATGGAGTACGGATGGCATCGATGATATAAGCGTTTTTTAATGTCATTTCCCTACTTCCTTACCCTTGAGTCGCATCAATCAAAGTTGCACCCGTTAAAGCCTGTAACTCATCAAAACTAAGGCCTTCCACCTTTTCAATCACCTTTAAACCAGCTTTGGTCACATCAATCACACACAGGTCAGTGTAAATACGGTCAACACAGTGCTTACCCGTTACCGGATAAGTCAGCTCAGCCACAATCTTCGGCTCACCTTGTTTAGTCACATGGTCTGTAGTGATAAATACTTTCTTGGCACCAACTGCCAAATCCATTGCACCACCAACAGCAGGAATCGCATCCGGTGCACCTGTGTGCCAGTTGGCCAAGTCACCATTGGCTGCCACCTGAAATGCCCCAAGCACCGCAATATCAAGGTGACCACCACGCATCATGGCAAATGAATCGCCATGGTGGAAAAAGCTGCCACCTTCAAGCATGGTCACGAACTCTTTACCCGCATTAATCAGTTCAGGGTCTTCTTCACCTGCCGCTGGTGGTGGGCCAAAAGCCAACAGACCATTTTCAGAATGTAGAAAGACATCTTTATCAGCAGGTAAGTAGCTGGCAATCTTGGTCGGTAAGCCAATACCCAAGTTGACATAGGCACCATCGGGAATATCTTGTGCCACACGTTGTGCAATCTGGTCACGGCTAAGTTTCTGGTAGCTCATGTTATTTCTCCTTATTGCTTACTGTGCGGGCTGTACTTGTACAACATGCTGTACAAAGATACCTGGGGTAATGATATGTTCCGGATCTAATCCACCTAACTCAACCACTTCAGAAACTTGAGCAATGGTGACATCAGCAGCCATGGCCATGATCGGGCCAAAGTTACGTGCAGATTTACGGTAAACCAGATTGCCCCAACGGTCGCCCTTGTAAGCTTTAATCAGGGCAAAGTCAGCCTTGATCGGATACTCAAGTACATAGTCTTTACCATCAATATGACGGGTTTCTTTGCCTTCAGCTAAAAGTGTTCCAAAGCCAGTTGGAGTAAACACCGCCCCAAGACCCATGCCTGCTGCCTGAATACGGCACGCCAGATTGCCTTGCGGTACCAGTTCAAGCTCAACCTTTCCGGCACGGTACAGTTCATCAAATACATAAGAATCTGACTGACGTGGGAAAGAGCAAATCACTTTTTTAATTGAACCGGCTTTGAGCAGTTTAGCCAGACCATAATCGCCATTACCGGCATTGTTGCTCACAATGGTCAGGTCCTTAACGCCAAGTTCAATCAGACCGTCAATGAGTTCAGCGGGTTGTCCTGCGGTACCGAAACCACCAATCAGAATGGTTGCACCATCTTTAATCTGCGATAAAACCTCGCTTAGTGAGGACTTACTTTTGTCAATCATTAGACAACTCCATTGTGCTCATTGAAGAAGAGAGAGGTAAGAGATTTAGGCACACTGAGGCGAGAAGAATAGATAAATATTTCACTCAATCCCGAGTGTTTCCCTTAGATTTCCCTTTTAAACATTTTTGATAATTTTCAGATTTTGATCTAGTCAGCTATATATAGTTTTGTTCGATTTAGGATTTTTTTGTTCGACTATCGAACATTATCTAAGTAAATTACTTATTCAATCTTACAAATACAAGTTGTAAAAAAATACTAATTATTTTGGATAGATATGTAGAAATACCATATTCACTTAGGCTATTTTATAAGTAAAAATTACCATCTATCCTGTATATAAAATCTTAATTTTGTGATTGTAAAATCAAGCGAGCAAGTTCTAAATCATCGGGGTAAGTAATTTTTATATTATCAGAACGCCCCATGACCACCTGTACACTCTCTCCTATAGATTCAAGTGCACTCGCCTCATCTGTAATAATCAAATTATTTTTTAGCGCTGTTTCTATTGCTTTTTTAAGAATTCCAATTTTAGCAATTTGAGGAGTTTGAGCTTGCCACAACAGCTCTCGACTCACAGTTTTATCAATTTGCTGTTCCTGATTTACTTGTTTTAGCGTATCGCGTACCGGAATTGCCAAAATAGCACTCTGATTAGTCTCAATTGCATTTTTAACAAGAGTATTCAAACATTCAAAAGTCACACAAGGCCTTGCTGCATCATGTACTAATACCCAATCATCCTCATCCGCAATCTGTGATAGATAATTCAGCGCATTTAATACCGAGTGCACACGTTCAACACCACCATTACAAAAATGCGCTTTATGCTTATCTTGAAAAGATAAAGTTGAGGCAAAAGTATCTTGTTTTCCAATTGCCAAAACATAACCCGTCAGCGGAAGCTGACTTAAACGCTTAACCGTATGTTCTATAACAGTAGCATCTTGAATATATTGGTATTGCTTTAATTCAGTTTTGGAAAACCGACTTCCTGAACCAGCGGCAGGGATAACTGCCCATAATTTAGTCTGGGATGTCTGGTGATGGAGGTGTCTCATTAGTTTCCAAATCTACTTTAGCGTTCGGGTCAATATAAATAGGTTTGTAATGGGTACTAATTGTACTCATTTGAACAAATGTCTCATGTGGCTTAACCAAACCTAGATCTAGGCGAGCATGCTCTTCTATCGCCTCCGTACCATTCTTTAGGTCGAAAACTTCAGCTGCCAAAATACGGTTTCGCTCTTTAAGCTCGTCATTTACTTCGGCTTGTTGTTGAATCTGCTGCATAAGCGCTTGATGAGGAAAATAACCACCCTCACCTAACCAAAACTGATATTGCAATATAGCCACTAAAACAATAACCAGTAGCAATATAAGTTTGCTTGAAGTGGAACGAAATACTTCTAACATAGCATTAAGAGCTTTAATTAAAAACTTTGATTAAGTTTTTGTATTGTATGACAATTTACAAGCAGCATGCAAAATTCCTGCAAAGTTCCTGCAAAACGATGAATGGTCATATTACTTTAAATTGACCATTGTGACATGTTTCATTTTGTCAAAATTCAACTCAATTGGAAAGGAAAATAATGTTTATGAACACAACTGCTTATAAATCAATCTATGTATATAAAAATACTTCTAATTAACAAAAAAGTGTCTCAATAAATATAAAAAAGCTCTCCTGAAAGATATAGAGAAATAGATTCTCTGAATATAAAGACTATCTTCTTACTACCAATGAGCAAAGTTTAAATATTGTATTACTTACAATGCTTGATTCCGGCCGTAGTTTTATTCAAGATGATAAATTAATAAAACAGAATTTTTTTTTAAAATTTAATAGTTGTATCGTCATTTTTTTCAAGCTCGGCCCTTCTATTCTATACATGAGTTTTATATCTTTTAATTTCATATAACAATACACATATATCAATTTTTTAACCAATAACCACTTAAAAAGTATATTTTTTTTAATTTTATTCTGATATGAATTTTAAATGTATTTTTTATACATATTTAAACAAGTGAGAAAAAGATGGATCTTTCTAATATTCTTATAGGTGACACAACGTGGTCCTTTGTTTTAGAAATTTTGGTCCGTTGTACCATCATGTTTATCATTATCATTAGTTTTCTAAGGCTATCTGGTAAACGTGGTATTCGGCAACTCTCCTTATTTGAACTTGCCATTATTTTATGTTTAGGTTCTGCTGCTGGCGATCCTATGTTTACTAAGGATTTACCGATTGCCCATGCATTGATAGCTTTTATCGCTATTCTTTCTCTATATCGTCTTGTCACTTGGGGCATGGTAAAACATAAAAAAATTGAAGACTTATTAGAAGGAAAAGCGCTCTGTGTCGTTAAAGAAGGCCTTTTAGTCTACAAAGATTTCCAAAAACAGACCTATTCTCATGATGAGTTTTTTTCGGAAATGCGCCAACAAAACGTTGAACATTTAGGCCAAGTCAGAACAGCCATGCTTGAATCAGATGGTATTCTGAGCTTGCTTTATTATGAAGATGAAGATGTCAAATGGGGACTTCCCTTATTCCCTGATGCTTATCGTAAAGCAGAAGTTCTTAAAATTAATACTTTTTATTCCTGTATGAAATGTGGCGAAACTAAAATTTTAAATAAGCTAGACCAAGAATGCTCTCGTTGTCATCACCACAGTTGGGCTGAATCTTTAAAAACCCGGCGCTTAGGGTAAATAAAAAAGTGCTATTTCTAACACTTAGAAATAGCACTTATATTTAAATATTAATTTTTCATCAATATTTAAATAAATAAAACTTTATTCAAAAGATTAGTTTAAACCTTTGAATTCAGCTTTACCGCGGTAAACTGCTTTAGTTAACTCTTCAATACGAAGCAATTGGTTATATTTAGAAACACGGTCAGAACGGCAAAGTGAACCAGTCTTAATTTGACCTGCTGCTGTACCTACTGCTAAATCAGCAATAGTTGAATCTTCTGTTTCACCAGAACGGTGAGAAATAACAGTAGTGTAACCATTTGCTTTAGCAAGGTAGATTGCATCTAAAGTTTCAGTCAATGTACCAATCTGGTTATATTTGATCAAAATTGAGTTACCAACTTTTTCATCAATACCACGTTGTAAAATCTTAGGATTAGTTACGAATAAATCGTCACCAACCAATTGGATTTTATCACCAAGAATTGAAGTTAAGTAACTCCAGCCTTCCCAGTCAGACTCATCCAAACCATCTTCAATAGAGATAATTGGATACTGCTTAACAAGACCAGCTAAGTAATCAGCAAATTGATTGCTTGTAAAAGACTTGTTGCCTTCACCTTCAAGAATATATTGACCATTCTTGTAGAATTCTGAAGATGCACAGTCAAGTGCAAGCATAATATCTGAACCAGCTTTATAACCAGTTTGCTCAATTGCTTGAAGAATTACTGTAATCGCTTCTTCATTTGAACGAAGGTTAGGCGCAAAACCACCTTCATCACCTACAGCTGTGTTCAAACCTTGTTTCTTAAGAACTGATTTCAAAGAATGGAATACTTCTGCACCAGCACGTAATGCTTCAGCAAATGAAGTGAAACCAACTGGCTCAATCATGAACTCTTGAATATCAACAGTGTTATCTGCGTGAGCACCACCGTTCAAAATGTTCATCATTGGTACAGGCATAGTCAAAGTAGTTTGACCACGTAAGTTAGCAATGTATTGGAACAATGGAAGTTTTTGTTCAGCTGCTGCTGCGTGAGCTGCTGCTAAAGATACTGCCAAAGTTGCATTAGCACCTAGTTTAGATTTGTTTTCAGTGCCATCAAAAGCAATCATTTTTTCATCAAGCGCTTTTTGTTCAAAAACACTTTGACCAACAAGCAATTCATGAATTGAGCTATTTACATTCTGAACAGCAGTACGAACGCCTTTACCTAAGTAACGAGATTTGTCGCCGTCACGAAGTTCTAAAGCTTCACGAGAACCAGTTGAAGCACCAGATGGTGCACATGCACGACCAACCACCCCAGATTCTAAGATGACGTCTGCTTCGATGGTTGGGTTACCACGAGAGTCCAAAATTTCACGTGCACGAATGTCAACGATTTGGCTCATGAACAATTCCTCAGTTGAATGAATAACGCGATGCAAATTCCTGCATCAATGAGTATCTAACTTTTTGAATCCTTTAACTAAAGTATCCAATTCTTTTAGTTGTGCCAAGAATGGCTCAAGCTGTGACAAGCGCAATGCAGATGGTCCATCACATTTCGCTTTATCTGGATCTGGATGAGACTCTAGGAATAATCCCGCTAAACCTGTTGCCATACCTGCGCGCGCTAAAGTTGTAATTTGAGCACGGCGACCACCAGCTGAATCTGAACGACCACCTGGAGTTTGTAAAGCATGAGTCACGTCAAAGAATACAGGTACATTCATTTCTTTCATGATGTCAAAGCCAAGCATGTCTACAACTAAATTGTTATAGCCAAATGCTGAGCCACGCTCACAAAGAATAAGTTTGTCATTTCCCGCTTCTAAACATTTATGCAAAATATGGCGCATTTCATGAGGAGCCAAGAACTGTGCTTTTTTAATGTTGATAATAGCTTGGGTTTTCGCCATTGCTTCAACAAGATCAGTTTGACGGCTTAAGAAAGCAGGAAGCTGGATAATATCAGCGACTTCGGCAACTGGCGCTGCCTGATATGGTTCGTGAACGTCGGTAATAATGGGTACATTAAAATGTTTTTTAATGTCGCCTAACCATTCAATACCTTTTTCAAGTCCAGGACCACGGAATGAATGCAAACTAGAACGGTTTGCTTTATCAAAACTCGCCTTAAATACATAAGGAATATCCAGGCGTTTACAAATATCAATATAAGTTTCAGCAATTTCAAAAGCTAAATCTTTTGACTCGAGTACGTTCATTCCGCCAAATAATACAAATGGCAAATGATTTGCCATTTGTATATCGCCTAAACGTACAACTTCTTGTGGTTTTAATTGTGACATTTAAACTTTCCCAGTTTATTTTAAAATCGCATTACTTACTTTTTTGATGCTGTGTTTTTGCAGCGTCAATAAAACTAGCAAATAATGGATGTCCATCACGTGGTGAACTTGTAAATTCCGGGTGGAATTGTACAGCAATAAACCAAGGATGTTCAGGAATTTCTACAGTTTCAACTAAATGTTGCGCTGAAGAATAACCAGAAATCTTCATGCCCGCTTGTTCAATCGCTTCAATGAAACGATTATTCATTTCATAACGGTGACGATGACGTTCGGTAATCTCAGCTTTTCCGTAAACTTCACGAGTTTTTGTGCCTTCAACCAATTCTGATTTTTGTGCACCTAAACGCATTGTTCCGCCTAAGTCAGACTCAAGGCTACGCTGTTGTAATTCACCGCGCTCATCTAACCATTCGGTAATTAAACCAATCAATGGATATTTTGTAGAACGGTTAAATTCTGTAGAAGAAGCTTCTGGCATACCTGCAACATGGCGAGCATATTCAATAACAGCCAACTGCATACCCAAACAGATTCCCAAGAAAGGAATACCATTTTCACGTGCGTATTGAATAGCTTTCATTTTGCCTTCAGTACCACGCTCACCAAAACCACCAGGAACTAAAATCGCATCAGCTGTTTTCAAAATAGAAACATCTTGACTTTCAAGCTCTTCAGCATTGACATAATCAATTTGTACTTTTACGCGATTTTTAATACCAGCATGTAACAATGCTTCGTTTACAGATTTATAAGCATCCGGTAATTCAACATACTTACCGACCATTGCTACACGTACTGTGTATTCTGGGTTAAGTAATGCTTCTACAACATTATCCCAATCAGTTAAGTCAGCTTCCGGTAAATCAGTAAAACCAAAACGTTCACAAATCAGGTCATCTACGTTTTGCTCATAGAAGCCACGTGGAATTTGATAGATCGTTTTCGCATCTTTACACACGACAACCGCACGAGCCTCAACGTTAGTGAATAACGCGATCTTACGTTTAGTGTCTGCATCAACATCATACTCAGTACGACAGATAAGAATATCTGGCTGAATACCGATTGAAAGTAACTCTTTTACAGAGTGCTGAGTTGGTTTGGTTTTTAACTCCGCTGCTGACTTAATATATGGCAACAAAGTTAAATGCATAAGCATGGTACGTTTATGACCAAGCTCAACCATTAACTGACGAACCGACTCCATAAACGGTAAAGATTCAATATCACCTACGGTACCACCGATCTCTACGATAGCAACATCATAACCTTCGCCTGCGCGGAGTACACGTTCTTTAATATTGTCGGTAATATGAGGAATAACCTGAACTGTACCACCTAAGTAATCACCACGACGCTCTTTATTTAAAACGTCTTGATATACACGACCACTAGTGAAGTTGTTTAGTTTGGTCATTTTCGCGCGACGTAAGAAACGTTCGTAATAACCCAGATCCAGATCTGTTTCTGCACCATCTTCGGTAACAAAAACTTCACCATGCTGGAATGGGCTCATTGTCCCTGGATCGACATTAATATAAGGATCCATTTTAACCATTGTGACTTTTAAGCCACGAGCTTCCAAAAGTGCAGCAACAGAAGCAGCAGAAATACCTTTACCTAGCGATGAAACCACACCACCAGTGACAAAAATAAAATGGGTCATTAAGTTTCTCGTACAATCAAGCCGAAATCGGCCTACAATGTTTGGCAATTTTACTGTACTCTGCCCCTATAAAGCAAAGTCAAACCGCATCAATTCAAAGAACAATAAACAACTGGTTATTCTATCAGCATTTTTAATAAAAAATTAGCTCAATCTGACATGATTTTTTCATAGCTATTTACTGTTATAATGCCAATTCCTCAATTAAATGTTGTTTAGGGCAATGGCAAATAAAAAACTTTTAATCTGTGCTGCAATTGCGGCTGGACTATTGTTAACCGCATGCGTTAAAAAAGAGACACCGAAAGAAGAAGAGCAAGACAAGGTTGAAACTGCTGTTTCAGAACCTCAACCACAGAAGCCTGCAAAATTTGAATCTTTAGAGAGTGTAGATACTCAAGAAGCTCAAGTTCAAGAGCAACCACAAGTTGAAGTTCATCGTGAAGAAACTGCTAACACGACAACTGAAATTCGCCGTGAAACTCGTCCTGCGCGTTCTGATGAATCTTCACAGACACAAGTTGCTGAACAACCTAAATCTGAGACACCAAAAGTAGAACCTAAACCAGAAAAAAAACCTGAGCCTAAAGCTGAACCTAAACCGGAAAAAGCTCAGTCAAAACCAGCTGCTAAGGCAACTGAGCCTGCGAACACAGAAGATGATGCCGTTGCTGCTGCTATTGCTGCTGCAACACCAGCACTTAAGAACTAAGCTTCTGTTCAAGAATGCCCAAATTATTTTTTTAATTTGGGCATTTATATAAATAGTCATAATATAAATAAATTTAATTTTATTACTTTTTGTCTTTAAAGCTCTCCTGTCTATCATTTTAGGACAATCTATTTTCAATCATTCGAAATTTATTGACTCCAATCTAGTCTGCTTATAATTTTTATTAACAAGTTCCTTTTTGGAACTTAATCTAAAAGAAGATTGGAGCAAGAAAATGAAAACAGCTTTAAACCGTACACTAGCCTCTTTTCCTGTCCGCCGCATGGACTACAATTTTGAAGATACTCCGCGCTATTGGTGCAATCATGAGCCTTCTCTCACCCACTATTTCACGGGTCTTTCAACTTTATTTCCTGAAGGTGAATCATACTTTGTTAGATCTGTCCGTGCTTTACGAGCTAAAGCTAAAGAGAATGAAATTCTAGATAGAGAAATAGGTGCATTTATTGGTCAAGAAGCAATGCATTCTAAAGAACATCATGCTTTCCATGTCAGTGCACAACAATATGGTTTAAATCCAGAATCACTAGAGAAAGCTACAGGTATTGTTCTTAAAGCTATTGAGAAAGTTTTTAGTAAAAAATGGAATTTATTGGTAACTGTTGGATTAGAACACTATACAGCTGTTCTGGTAGTCAGCATGATGCAATCCGTAAATGAGCTTATGACCGACAACACTATTCGCAACCTATGGTTATGGCACAGTGTAGAAGAAACCGAGCATAAAGCTGTTGCATTCGATTTATATCAACATCTATATGGCAACGGATTAGATGCATATATTCCACGTGTTGGCATTTTTACATTCAGTTTAGTTTTGATTACAGCCTTTTCAACTATTTACCATATTGTTCTAATGAAACGAGATAAGCAACTGACCAATTTCAAAACTTGGCGCAACTTTTTTAAGTTTGCGAGCAAACAATATAAAGTGTTGATTCCTAAATTTCTTGAATACTATCGTTTTGATTTTCACCCCAACCAGACAGATGAAAAAGCTTTAGTTGCCGCTACAAAAGTAAAACTTGGAATAAGTGATAGATCACCCCTCTTATCTTAAGGTATAAAAATAAAGCCCGAGATCTGGGCTTTATTTTTATTCAAAGATTATCTATTTATTATGTTCAATTAAAAAATAATCAGCCATGAGACGTGCTGCCCACGATGTACTGCGCCATCCCTCATAAAATGCACAATGACTTCCTTTTTTCGTTGTCACCACAGCAACATTGCTCATCTTCTGAATTGGCTCTTTATATGGCTCTAAATTTTTAATAGAACATACAGGGTCATCTTCAGCATTCAAAATCATTAAAGGAATTTTAATATTTTCGAATACATAAATCGGGTTAATAGATTTACAGTAAGTTTCATAATCTTCAAAACCCGCCATCTCGAAGTATTCTTTTTCAAATTCTTCTAAATTGGTTGCTGATAAAACTTTCTCTAAAGATGCAATCTGACTCCATGTATTTTGGTACGGATAAATAAAATACTTGAAGAGCTTCTTAGTCATCATTTTACTGTAAAAAGGATGGACATTTTTAAAACCAATTTCCGTGTTATAGCCCGGACACATCGCAAAAGCAGCTTTAAAAGGCGTATCTTCGCCTTGTTCACCCAAATAACGAACTAGCAGCCCCGTACCGGCCGAAGAACCTACCGCATATAAATCCGATGCCGGAAATAAACTTTGAATATGGTTAAGTTGTTCTTTTAAATCACTCGTAGAACCAAATAGAGAAATTTGCGGCACAGGCATTGGCAAACCTGCGTGACCACGGCGCAGGCATAATGCAATTCGCCAGCCTGTGTATTGATTTAAATCGCGTACCAATTCACGCATACTCTCAGGTGTACCTGTAATGGTATGCATAATTACAACTGTTGGTGTATCTGGCGGTAAGTTATAGCCATACCAAGCAATTGCGGTAATACCACCATCACTCATAGTGAGTTGATCAATTCGATCATATGCCAACTTTATTGTTTGTTTTCTAATAAGATCAAAATAAAGTAAGTGAACATGACTATTTGTGAGCCAAGGCGTAGGACGATATTTCTGTTTAAGTTGTGGCAACTTATCCAAAATATCTTTTATTTTTCCTTGAGGATGATAATAAACTTTTGGATGCTCAGCGCCCAACACTAAATCGAACAGCTCCGAACCGAAATCTTTAATTTTATTAAAAACAGATATGCCCATATCCAATAACTACCTATGACTATGAGTTAAATGATTGCCGCACTATGGCTGCAACCTGCCGTCCCCAAACTGCGTAAACTTCTTTACTTGGATGAAAACCGTCACTTGCCATAGGCAAGTTCATGGCTTGAAAAGTTTCAATATCATATTCAAGAAACTTAAAATGGCTTTGTGGTGCTAACCATTGTTGTAATTTTTGATTCATTTGCTCTGCATATTGCCCAAACAACCAAGCTAGTGGATTCGGTAAAGCCGGGAAATGTTGCATTGGAGGCACACCGGAAACGATAATCAACTTTGGCTGAAAACGTTTCTGTATATGCTCAAATAATTGCTTCTGTTGTTTAATCCATGATTTAGCAGAGATCAACTTTGTGACATCATTTACACCAATAGATGTCACAATCACATCATACTTCTGCTCTTCTAAATGCTGCAAAGCATTAAAAACTTGTCGAGTTGTATCGCCAGTTTTAGCATGAAGTTTCCACTGTAGGGAAAATTCATTTTGCAGTTCTTGAATAATAGCACCAGACAAAGCATCTTTCTGATTTTCTACACCAACACCTGCTGCGGCAGAATCCCCCAAAATAAGCAGAGATAAAGATTTACCTTGACCAGCTCTACCTTCTCGTTCACCTTTGGCTTCTGCTAAACGTGGTGTGTTCTTTCGAACTTTATGACCTTGTATGAACAATACGGGTAATAAAAAAAATGTTGAAAGTTTTAACCACATTTTTATATACCTCAATATTCTTTCTTAGGCTATTTAACAAAATTATTGAGGTTTAAATTGAGCTATTCGTATGCCCATTTGCTCAGCTAATGCAGCTAAACCGCTCAATGGACGAATCATTACTTCAAAATCAATAATTTTACCCTGCTCATTAAAACGAATCATATCGATACCTTTTAATGATTTATCTCCTACATTCGCACTAAACTCCAGCACTACATTTTCACCATTTTCCGTGTAAAACTCTCGATGATAGGTAAAATTCTGAAATACCTGAATTACATTGGTGAGAATAAAGAAAACAACTTGTCTTCCCTCATAAGGTTTATAAGCAACCGGTGAACGGAAAACGACTTCATCTGCCAGCAAATCATTTAAGTTCGATAAGTCATTTGATTGAATCATGTGATGCCATTTTTCTAATGACTGTTTAGTTATTTCGAGTGTCATTTTTATTTTTCCTTCAAATAGGTTTTAGTGATGAGCATTCTCTTACCCAAGACAATGCTCATTTAAGCCATTAAAGAACCGCTGCTAGTTCAGCACCTTGTCGAATAGCACGTTTAGCATCCAACTCACCTGCTTCTTTAGCACCACCAATCAAATGAACATTCTTACCATCTGCTTTTAATTGGTCATACATCGCAGTAAATGATTCTTGACCCGCGCAAATCACAACATTATCAACCTCAAGCACTGTTGGTTTGCCATCAACAGTAATATGAAGCCCTTGATCATCTACTTTGTCGTATTGCACACCTGCTAACATTTTCACGTTTCTGTTCTTAAGCCCGGTACGGTGAATCCAACCAGTCGTTTTACCCAATCCCGCACCTACTGAGGAAACTTTACGCTGCAACAAATAGATTTCTCGTTCAGAAGCTTCAACTTTTGGCTGCTTTAAACCTCCGACATGTTCATAGTGAGTATCAATACCCCACTCTTCATAAAATTTTTCTGGATTTAAACTGCCACTTTCACCTTCATGGGTTAGGTACTCAGCCGTATCAAAACCAATACCACCCGCACCAATAATGGCAACACGCTGACCTACTGGTGCACGCTCTTTAAGCACCTGTAAGTAGCTCAACACTTTTGGATGATCAATACCTTCAAATTGTAATTGACGAGGTGTTACACCAGTTGCAACTACTATTTCATCAAAGTCTGATTGGCTTAGCTCTTCATAAGTGGCTGGATGGTTTAATACAAGTTCAATGTTCGGGCGTAATTCAATTTGACGATTGAAATAACGCAATGTTTCGTAGAACTCTTCTTTACCTGGCACAGTTTTAGCGATATTAAACTGACCACCAATTTGATGACTTGCTTCAAAGATTTTAACTTGGTGTCCACGATCTGCCGCATATACAGCAAAACTTAAACCTGCTGGCCCGGCCCCAATGACAGCAATATTTTTCTGTTTTTGTGCTTCTTTAAAGATTAGTTCTGTTTCATAACATGCTCGAGGATTAACCAAACATGTTGCAATTTTCATAGAGAAAATGTGATCGAGACAAGCTTGGTTACAGCCAATACACGTATTAATTTCATCGCTACGGCCTTCACTTGCTTTTAAAACAAACTCAGGATCTGCAAGCATTGGACGTGCCATTGAAACCATATCCGCATGACCCGACGCTAATACATGTTCAGCCATTTCAGGTGTATTAATACGGTTTGAGGTAATTAATGGAACTGAAACTTCGCCTTTTAATTTTTCAGTGACCCAAGTAAATGCAGCTCTTGGTACTTTGGTAGCAATTGTTGGAATACGAGCTTCATGCCAGCCAATACCCGTATTAATGATCGTAGCCCCAGCTTTTTCAATCGCTTTAGCAAGTTGAATAACTTCTTCTAAAGTAGAACCACCTTCAACTAAATCAAGCATTGATAAACGGTAAATAATAATAAAGTTTTCACCTACTATTTCACGTGTACGTTTTACAATCTCAACAGGAAAACGAATACGGTTTTCATAGCTACCACCCCATTCATCATCACGATGGTTTGTTCTGGCTGCAATAAACTCGTTAATTAAATAACCTTCTGAACCCATAATCTCAACGCCGTCATATCCAGCGTATTGAGCAAGCTTCGCACAGTTTGCAAAATCATCAATCGTTTGCTGGACCTCAGCAGAAGTCATTGCTTTAGGCTTAATGGGATTAATAGGTGCCTGAATTGCCGAAGGCGCAACAATCTCTGGCTGATAAGAATATCGGCCCGTATGTAATATTTGTAATGCAATCTTCCCGCCAGCAGCATGTACAGCTTCGGTAATGATTTTATGTTTTTCGGCTTCTTCTGTGCTATCTAACTTAGAAGCATGAGCAAAGGTTAAACCTGCCTGATTGGGTGCAATACCGCCAGTAACAATGAGCCCAACATCACCTTTAGCACGTTCTGCATAAAAAGCTGCCATACGCTCATAACCACCAGGCGCTTCTTCTAGACCAACATGCATAGACCCCATCAATACGCGATTTTTTAATGTCGTAAAACCTAAATCTAATGGTTTTAATAAATGTGGATATAACGACATAACAACTCCTTGGCTTGCTAATCTGCTTGCTTAATGCAACTTGTTGCACAAATTTATAATCAAATTTTGACTTTTATGCAACATGTTGCATAATCTAATGAGTCACACTTTACTTTTGCTTACAAACGGATTGCCATGTCACTTCCTCATGTTTTATTGACCAGTTTACTAGAACGGCCAAGCACGGGCTTTGAACTCGCCCGCCGTTTTGACCGATCTATGGGCTTTTTCTGGAATGCCACACATCAGCAAATTTATCGTGAACTCAATAACATGCTTAAAAAAGGCTGGGTTTCCACTTTAGAAAATGAGATGGATAGTGGCCGAAAAAAAACTTATCAAGTCGAACAACTTGGCCGTATTGAACTCGCTTCATGGATGACACAGCAAAGCGAACCCGCACAGCTTAGAGATGACTTAATGGTAAGATTGCGCGCTGAGGCGCAATTGGGCAATAATCAAATATTACCCGAACTGTTACGACATCTTGGTCTACACCAAGAAAAGCTTAAGCTTTACCAAACTATTTACGATAAAGATTTTAAAGATAGCGATGATTTGAATAATCGAGTGTTATATATTCATAAAATGATCTTAGAACTCGGCATTACTATGGAAACTGAGTGGATCAAATGGTTGGAACAAGTCATCCCGCAATTAAAACTCTTTGCTCAAGATAATGTATCTGGAGAATAATCATGCCTTATTACACCATGCCCGATCAGGAAAGTTTATTTGTACGCCGTGTTGGTCGTGGTGAACCAGTATTAGTTTTATCCGGTTTAGGTATGCAAAGTTGGCAATGGCTACCTTTTATCTATGCAAATCGTAAAGAATACGAGTTTATTATTCCCGACTGGCGGGGCTTTGGCGGTTCAAAAAATTGTGCAATTCCCGAGCAAGATGCTATATCAAGCCACTGGCAAGATGTTGCTCACTTAATTGAGCAATTAAAATTAGATAAATTTATTTTAATGGGCTACTCAATGGGAGCCACCACTGCAATGCATGGCATGAAACATGCTCATCTCGCTCAGCAGTTAAAGGCCTATTTACATATCGATCAAACCCCTAAAATTTCAGTAGACGCTACATGGCAATATGGGTTATTTGGACCATTACATGCCCAATTTAAACAATTACTCAACGATATTTATCAGTTATTATCAACTCACAAAAATGCTAAATATCTGTATGAATTATCACTTCCGGACCGTCAAAAGTTGGTGCGTTTATGGGTAGATTTTATTGAATTGCAAAGTAGCAATCCATTTAGTCCTTTTGTTTTTAAAACTGCGTTAAAACAACCATTTTTACAAAAATATCTTCTTCCGATTCAACGTTTAGACTACTTATTTTGGTATGTCGAAAATTATCTTTTCCACAATGAAGATTATCGTGAAGCACTTCAGCAATTACAGTGCCCAACAACTTTCTTTATTGGCCGCAATTCGACACTCTATCCAGAAACGGGGCAAACCCTGATTGCACATAGTGTCGAACATGCAAAAACAATTTATTTTGAGCGTTCAGGCCACACGCCATTATTAACCGAGCCAAAAAAATTCGGGCATGAAATCACTACTTTTTTATCCGAACTTAAACATGCTTCTTAAAAAAAGGATCTGCTAAAACAGATCCCTTTTTAAATGTTTACATCATTAAGCCGAATGAGCTAATTCACTTGCTTTTAATTGTTTAGCAACATTTAACAAAAGCTGTTCAGTTTTATCCCACCCTAAACAACCGTCCGTTACCGACTGACCATAAGTCATTTCACATGAAATCTTCTGGTTACCATCAACTAAATGGCTTTCAATCATGACACCCTTTACCTGAGTTTTTAGACGTTCAGCAACGATTTGCTGCAAAACTTCTGGCTGACGTAAAGGATCTTTACCACTGTTGCCATGACTACAGTCAATAACTAAGGCAGGTAGGTTTTGCTTGTGCTTTTCTCTAATTGCCTGAATTGAAGCCAAATCATAATTAGGACCATGATTGGCTCCACGCAAAATCAAGTGTGGCAATGGATTTCCAGAACTCTGAATCACTGAAGGCAAACCTTGCTGATTCATACCTAAAAATTGATGCTCATTTTGTGCAGACTGAATAGCATCTAAAGCAATTTGAATTGAGCCATCCGTACCATTCTTGAAGCCAATACTGTATGGCATATGACTTGAGATTTCACGGTGAATCTGAGACTCACTAGTACGAGCTCCAATTGCACCCCAAGCCAATAAATCATCAAAATAGCCTGTTGCCATTGGGCTTAAAATTTCGCTCGCAATCGGCAAGCCTTTTTCAATAATTTGTAAATATAGCTCACGCGATTTTTCTAAACCTAATTGTAGATTAGATGAACCATCAAGATTTGGGTCATACATAAACCCTTTCCAACCTACTGTTGTACGCGGCTTTTCAATATAAGCACGCATCACAATGAAGATTTGATCTTTTACTTTTTCTTGTAATTTTTGCAATCTATCTGCGTATTCAAGTACAGCAACTGGGTCATGAATTGAACATGGTCCTGTAATAACCATTAAGCGCTGATCTTTGCCAGCAAGAATATTTTGAATAATTTGACGGTGTTCTGCAATTTGTCGTGCGAAGGTCTGCACAAGCGGATATTTAGCTTTTAACTGAACAGGTAAACTAACTGGTGTTTCTTTTGTATTGCTTTGAGTTAGTAAATTATTTAAGGCATTCATTGGTCTTTTCCTTTGGACTGAAACCTAATCAGTCCGATCATTTATTTGAGCGTTTTGGATCTATTCGTTGGCAAAGGTAGGCAAAAGTAAAACCAATAAAAGTTGCTAAAGTATGAATAAGTCATGTTGTTCATTTTGAAGTCCTCGATTTGAAAAAGATAAAGCATAAAAAAACCTGATCGGGGTTGCCGATCAGGTATTAACTGTGATGGGCAACTCTCGTGCCCGAATACGCTCAGGCAACTATCTAAATTGCCAGAAATAAAAGTAAGCGTTAGAATTCACAGATTGATTTAACATCTTTATCTCAAATATTAAAAAAAGTTCCTTAAATCTAAAATACGCATTGTTGATGACTTTGACAAGTATTTTTTGCGAAAAAATCTCTTATTTTTTTCACTTAAAATTTAATTGATCACTCTCAGAATTAACGGATTAATCCTTGTGGCTGTAAAATAATTAAACCTGCTCCACAAAGCACGATTAAACCACCTAAGATATCCCATCTGGTTAAAGCGACTTGATCTACAAAACGAAGCCACATAAGCGCAGTAAAAATATAAATACCGCCATAGGCTGCATAAATCCGTCCAGAAGCTGCAGGATGCAATGTCAGCAACCAGACAAACACGGCCAAACTCAGAGCTGTAGGTAACCATAGCCACGCAGACTTCCCTTCTTTTAAAATAAGATAAGGAAAGTAACAACCCAAAATCTCAGCGATTGCAGTAATAATAAATAACCCGAACACACTAAATATTCGGGTTATAGAAAGACTATCAATTAACATAAATTAAGCTGGTTCTGCCGTATGGTGATCTTCAAACACTTCAAGTTTTAGACCCACTGCTTTACCATCTTCTTTCTTCACTGATACCGCCACATTACCGCCATGATCTGCAAGTTCACCAAACAGAATCATTTCAGCTAATGGTTTCTTCAAGTGTTCTTGAATGAGACGTTGCATTGGGCGAGCACCCATTAAGCGATCATAACCATTTGTCGCCAACCAGTCGCGTGCACTTTGATCGACATCTAAAACTACGCGTTTTTCATCTAGCTGCGCTTGCAATTCTGTCAAGAACTTATCAACTACAGATTCAATCACTGTGGTTGGTAAAGCTTTGAATTGAATAACACCATCTAGACGGTTACGGAATTCAGGTGAGAATGCACGTTTCATGGCTTCTTGGTTGTCCGAACTATGGTCTTGCTCTGTAAATCCAATGCTTGCACGAGAAATACTTTCTGCACCAATGTTCGTCGTCAACACAATAATGACATTTCTAAAGTCTGACTTACGACCATTATTGTCTGTTAATGCACCATGATCCATGATTTGTAATAACAGGTTAAACACATCAGGATGTGCTTTCTCAATTTCATCCAGTAATAACACACAGTGTGGATTTTTATGAATCGCATCTGTGAGTAAGCCACCTTGGTCATAACCTACATAGCCTGGAGGAGCACCAATTAAACGAGAAACAGCATGACGTTCCATATACTCAGACATATCGAAACGAACAAGCTCTACACCTAAAAGTTTTGCTAATTGCTTCGTAACCTCAGTTTTACCTACACCGGTAGGACCAGCAAACACAAAGCTACCAACAGGTTTATCCGGTGATTTCAAACCAGCACGTGACAACTTGATTGCAGAAGCTAGTGCAGTAATTGCTTCATCTTGACCAAATACAACACGTTTTAGGTCACGCTCAAGATTTTCAAGTACAGATTTATCATCTTTAGATACAGTTTTAGGCGGAATACGCGCAATCTTAGAAACGATATCTTCGATGTTCTCTACAGTAATTAAGCTGTCTTCACTTTCTGCTTTTAGACGGCGCTGTGCACCTGCTTCATCAATGACATCAATCGCTTTATCTGGCAAGAAACGATCATTAATAAATTTCGCAGAAAGCTCAACCGCAGAAACCAAAGCTTTGTCGTCATACTGTACATGGTGGAAATCTTCAAACTTCGTTTTCAAGCCACGTAAAATATCAATAGTTTCAGAAATGCTCGGTTCATTTACATCAATTTTTTGGAAACGACGAGATAACGCATGATCCTTTTCAAATACCTGACGATATTCTTGGAACGTTGTTGATCCAATGCAGCGTAAAGTACCATTTGCTAAAGCTGGTTTGATGAGATTCGAAGCATCCATCGTACTGCCCATACTAGAGCCTGCACCAATGATCATATGAATTTCATCAATGAATAAAATCGCATTCGGATTTTTCTTCAAAGCGTTTAACAATTGTTTTAAACGTTTTTCAAAGTCACCACGATATTTTGTACCCGCAACCAATGCACCAATATCAAGGCTGTAAATTTCTGCATGGCTTAGCGGTTTTGGTGCTTTACCATTTACAATGAGCCATGCAAGGCCTTCTGCAATTGAAGTTTTACCTACACCCGGGTCGCCTACCAACAATGGATTGTTTTTACGACGACGGCAAAGAATTTGTGCTGTACGCTCAATTTCTTTCTCACGACCAATGAGTGGATCAGTTTTACCTTTTTGCGCTTCAACATTTAAATTGAGCGTATAAAGTTCTAATGGTCCGGCATTGCCTGAATTGCTTTCACCCTCAATGTCTTCAACTTCTTCTTCAACCTGAACTTCGTCTTTACGTGTCCCATGAGACAAGTATTGAGTTAAAGTCAATCGATTAATTTGATGACGTTTAAGCAGATAAACAGCAAAAGAATCACGCTCTGAATACATTGCGACCAAAACATCCGCACCTTCAACAGTACGGTCACCACCACTCGATTGAACGTGGAAAATTGCACGTTGCAAAATGCGGTCGAAACTTTCTGTTGGATGTGGAGCTTGCTCGCTATTTTCGCCAAGCTTAGGAGTATGTTGTTCTACATATTCTTCTAATTCTTTACGTAAAGAAACAATATCAGCTCCGCATGCTTTTAATGCATTCACAGCCGAATCGTTATCGAGTAAGGCTAATAGTAAATGTTCAACTGTAAGAAACTCATGTCTCTTTTGACGAGCCATGCTAACAGCCAAACGTAATGATACTTCTAATTGACGACTGAGCATGTGACCCCCTTATGCTTTAGGCTCAATCTGGCAAAGTAATGGATGACCTTGCGATCGAGCGTAATTATTAACAAGGTTTGCCTTGGTTTCCGCGATGTCTCTTGGATATACCCCGGCAGTACCTTTACCTTCATAGTGTACTGTTAGCATTACTTGAGTTGCTTGGTCAAGATTCATTGCAAAGTATTGTTGTAAAATTTCAATTACAAAGTCCATTGGCGTGTAATCGTCATTCAATAATACCACTGCATACAAGGGAGGACGCTTGAGTTCGGGAGGTGCTGTTTGCACAACAACCTCTCCGTCATGATCTTCGTTTTGCGAATCACTTAAGCGTGGATTGAAGTGCCAATCGACATAGCCAGACTGCTGAAAAGAAGCCTTAATATCTTTTAAATTTGTTTGACGCTTATTTGTTCGCATATGATGTTACTATTGTGAATTTGCTTCAGCTTGAGGAATTTCTGCAACAAAAGCAGAAGGTGTTTCGACAGGTTTACCACGCTGCCAACTAAAACGCTTAATAACCGGTGTATCAGAACCGCCTGTTAGACGCACTTCAATAAATTGAGGTGTGAACCCCTTAGGCATCGTCCATCGGCCAGTCAAACGCTCAAAATCAGTGAAGTTAAAGTTCTTATCTTCAAGTGGTACCACTAAAACTTCTGTATCTTTAATCAGTCTTATTTCAACTGAACCTGCAGCACGGCGTTTACTCGGGCTAACTTGTACCAGATCAAGCTGATATTCATAAGCATTTTCCGGTAACGGTTTTATCGCCAAATTCTGAATTGTTAAGCTTAAACCACCACGTTGTCTTAAAATTTCACGGTAGATGTTACTCATACCTTCTTGCTGCGTTTTATCAGCATTGGCTTGATTAAGTGCTTCAAACAAATCATTGGCATTTGTAACAGCAACATCACGCTCTTGTACAGCCGCATTCAAACTTTTGTTAACTGCATCTAATGCTGTTTTTTGTTTTTGCACTACCTCAACCAATTGCTCTGCATCTGCATCGTAACCAACAACAGTTAAACCTTGACGGTGCCCAATTGTATAGCCGAGCGCAAAACAACCACTCATTAAAATAGCGGCACCAATAAATAATGGTTTATTGGTGTTTAAAAATTTTTTCTTTTGCAACGAACTTTCTACAGAAGTCGTCTGTTCCGAGTTTTGCATCGTCATCTCAGTGTTTAAGATCAGAGTCAAGACACACATTTAAATCGAAATTTAAATGTGTGTGAAGCAAAAAAGAGTTTTTTATGGTAATAAACCAATCCCTTGTAAGCCTTCATCTTCATTAAAGCCAAACATAAGGTTCATATTTTGTACAGCCTGGCCAGATGCACCTTTTACAAGGTTATCTTGAGCCGCCAAAATAATGAGTTTATTTGGTTGTGGTTTATACAAAGCAATACGTAATTCATTTGCTCCGCGCACGCTGCGAGTTTCAGGTGAACTATTTGCAGGCATGACATCTACAAATTTTTCATTTGCATAGAAGTTTTCATACAAAGCTTGTAAGTCTGTTTGTTTACCTGCTTCTGTCAAGTCTACATAAATTGTACTTAACATACCGCGAATCATCGGTACTAGGTGCGGAACAAATAAAAGACCCTCAAAAACATCTTTCTTACCTGCAATATTTTCCAACGCCTCTACAATCTCTGGATGGTGGCGATGGCCTGCAACACCATAAGCTTTAAAGTTATCCGCATTTTCACTGTAAATCATGCCCAAACTTGCTTTACGACCAGCACCAGAAACACCAGATTTTGCATCAATAATAATATTCTTTGTTTCAATCAATGCTTGTGCTGATTTTAAAAGTGGAGCCAAGCCCAGTTGAACAGTCGTTGGGTAACAACCCGGATTACCAATGACTTGAGCTTGCTTAATTTTTTCACGATTTAACTCGGTTAAACCATAAACAGAATCTTTTAGTACATCTGGGCAAGCATGCTCCATACCATACCACTTTTCAAATTGTTCAAGATTCTGTAAACGAAAGTCAGCAGCTAAATCAATAACTTTGGTGCCTGCCGCAATCAAATCTTTCGCATGTTGCATCGCAACACCATGAGGAGTTGCAAAAAATACAACATCACACTCTTTTAATGCATCAATGTTTAAATCTGAAAATTGAAGATCTGTATGCCCACGTAAGTTTGGGAACATATCAGCAACTGGTTTGCCCGCTTCTGTACGTGAAGTCAGAACTCGAACCTGCGCTTTTGGATGTCGTAATAAAATACGTAATAGTTCAACGCCTGTATAACCAGTTCCACCAACAATTCCGACAGAAATCACGTGCATTACCTCAAATTTTGAATCTATACTTGCGGTAGTATGACAGGATGTCTAGGCTTACAAAACCATTTCATGCTTGGTAATTTTAATTTTTTTATTTTAAACGATAATTACATAGCACTTGCCGGCCTGTCAGTACCAAACAAATATCAGTAAATAAATACCAAATTTATTTTTGGAGAGCTAGGATGCTTGATCAATCAAAAGAAATAAAAGTGTGCACTTATCTCGGCCTCACCACTTTAATTTTAAGTGTAGCCCTTGTTGGGTGTGGTGGTGGTAGCAGTAGCGGAGGTTCATCTAACACGCCTAAACCGTCTGAACCCACTCCTGAAGTCATGACGGATATTACGCTTAAAACCCCTGTCGAAATGCGCAATGTTCAACTCAAGGTATATGATAATACCGACAATAGTATTTTGATTGATACCCAAGTTGCCAGTTTAACGAGTTACGATATTAAACTTCCAAGCACAAAACTAAATCGTCTTTATCGTGTTGAAGTCACGACCCAAGGCTCATCTCAAGTATTTGATCCAACCAAATCTGAATATCAAAATATTTCTGGTGTTTATCACGCTTTTATTACCCCAAGCTCGATAAGCAATAAAACACAATTGATCAGCCCAAGTTCAGAAGCAATTTATCAACGTGCTGTGATTCGTTCAGGTCAGTTGCCTAATGAGACAATTATCCCAACCCGTATTGAACAATTACATGTTGACTTAGCCTCTCAAGATGTCTACAGATCTCTTCTTAATGCGTTTAAAGATACCAATATTCCAAGTTTAAGTCCGGCAAGTACGCTTACAATTTTAAATTTATTGAAATACTCAACCACAAAGCCAAGTACTTATGTGGATAGTTATCTAAGCTTTGGTTATCTTCAATATTGGTCAAGCATCCATAATACGAATTCACCTTATCAAGATCTCACCCAAAGTCTCGCTACAGATTTAAAAGATGGATATTTAGACGGCAAAAAACTTATTGGGGACAAAACATCTTTTACCCCTATCTTCACCTCAGCCCCTGATAATATTGATCCAGCAAAAAACACACTTTTAGATATCGCAGCTAATCAAAAGGTAACACGTGATTATTTTGCCACTAATCTAAGAGCAGCCACCTTTAAACTAGCAGATTTGCAAGATCAATCCCATCTAGACCCAATAGGTTATGATCTACTGAACAAGAAACAATATTCGGGGATTATACCTGCTGGTAATACGTCTGAATTTTTCCGTATAGATGGTGCGGGAGATTACCGACGTGCTGTTGGCTTTAGTGGCATTACAGCGACCTGCAATGGCTCAGCTTACCCGTGTAAACAAGGTTTAACTAGCATCAATATTTCTGACCCAAAACTACCAGCTACAGACTATTTAGTTGGTCACTATGAAGACAGTACAACAGGCTGCCAACTTAACTTCCGTGCTAATGGTCAAATTGAATTAATTAAAGGCTCTCAAAGCTATCGCTCTGCCTTAAGCGCAGATAGTACAGATAACTTACTGCAAACCGACGCTGCAAGTTATAGTTATTTACTTAACTCAAGTTCATCCGAACCTAACAATTCAACACAGCAATATAATTTTATACAGCTACATATTAAAGCGAACAAGATTGTTAGTGCTCAAGCAGGCCTTGATAGCCGCAAAGCACCAGATGTCTTACAAACAACACAATTAGAGTGTAGCTTTAGCTAAGTTGTAACATACCACCATGCAGGCAATGGATTACCTTTTAATTGTCTGCGATGCTGCATATAGTTAGGGTCGAACTTTGCAACTTCGGCCCAAAATGCAGGACTATGGTCGAAGTGTTTGGTGTGTGCTAGTTCATGAATGCAAACATAACGGGTAATTTGAACAGGCATAAGAACCAGACCTGCATGCAGCATAATATTATGTTGACTACTGCAACTTCCCCAACGAGTTTTAGGACGTCGGATTGCACACTCTGCATAACTCAGCCGAGTTTTTTGGCTAAGCTCTGACAAAAGTACTGGCAACTCTTGTTTTGCATAAGCAATAACAGCACTTTGTAAAGCTTGATAGGGTTGTTGATCTTTAATAAATAAATAACTATTTTCCCAATCAAATTGAAAAATACGATGTTGCTTCTGCACAACAATTTGAAAAGGCTGTTCTCTATTAAAAAAAGAAATTTCTGAAGGAATTTCAAACGAAGTGGATTGAACGTGGTGCTGTTTATTCCACGTCTCGATTAACCATTGTTCAGACTGAGCTAAAAACTGCTGAATTTGTTTCTTACTACAAAATAACGGCACAGTAAGTCGTATAGACGCAGGCTCAACACGTAAGCGCAATTTTCTTGCCCTTACGTGACGAACAATTTTAATTTCTGGCATTTCCACAGACATTACTGTGCAGTACGCTCTTCAATACCATCATTTGTTGCAACAATTGCAATCGTTGCTGGATTTAACGCAAAAATACCGTTAGTCACAACGCCCGGAATATTATTAATTGTCTTTTCCAAATCAATTGCATTTAAGATGTTCAAATTAAATACATCTAAAATAACGTTTCCGTTATCTGTTACCACACCTTCACGATAAACCGGATCACCCCCTAAGCTTACCAATTTACGAGCTACAGCAGAACGCGCCATTGGAATCACTTCTACAGGTAATGGGAAATCACGACCAAGTTGATCAACCCATTTTGAATCATCAACGATACATACAAACTTTTTAGCAATTGAGGCTACAATTTTTTCACGAGTTAATGCTGCGCCGCCGCCTTTAATCATATGCATGTGACGATCAATCTCATCTGCACCATCAACATAAGCATCAAGGCTACCCACATGGTTCATATCAACCACTTCTATGCCTAATTTTTTAAGACGATCTGCTGTTGCTTGAGAACTTGCTACTGCTGCTTCTAATTGTAGTTCAGGCAATAAATCAATCAGGAAATTTACAGTACTTCCAGTTCCTACCCCCAAAATGCCACCTTTGGGTAAGTGTTTTAAAGCAGCTTTCGCAGCAGCTTGTTTCTTTTCATCTTGGGTTGCATATAGGCTCATTACATCACTCAACTATTTTTTGACATTTATGCGCCAATAAACGGCGCAAATGCACAAGGGTTTGCTACAATAATTTCCTATTTTAAACTGTTATAGGGAAGATGAACATGCTGTCTCGTGTGGTACGACAAATTTTACAAGCAACGGTTTATGATGTTGCAATTGAAACACCTCTCGAAGCAGCTCCACGAATTAGTCAAAAATTAAACAACACAATTCGTTTTAAGCGTGAAGATTTACAACCAGTTTTTTCTTTTAAATTACGCGGTGCCTATAACCGTATTAGCCAATTACCGAAAGAACAACTTGAACGTGGCGTGATTTGCGCATCTGCCGGCAACCATGCGCAAGGTGTAGCATTGTCTGGTCAACGTTTAGGTATTCCTGCAATTATTGTTATGCCAAGTACTACCCCTGACATTAAAGTTCAGGCAGTGAAGCGTTTGGGTGGCCAAGTTGTATTGCATGGCGATAGTTTTGATATTGCAAACAAATACGCTCAGCAACGTGCCGAAGCTGAAGGATTAGTTTTTATTCCACCTTATGACGACGAGTTGGTTATTGCGGGCCAAGGCACAATTGCGAATGAAATTTTACGTCAATGGCGTGATGTAGAATATGTTTTCGTTGCTGTTGGTGGTGGTGGCTTAATTGCTGGTGTAGCAGCTTACTTAGGTGATGTTGCACCGCATGTCAAAGTCATCGGTGTTGAATATGAAGAGTCAGCTTGTTTAAAAGCAGCGCTAGAAGCAAATGAACGTGTAGTCCTACCCCATGTAGGCTTATTTGCTGATGGTACAGCAGTCGCTCAAATTGGTGCTTTACCTTTTGATATCGTTCGTCTACGCAAGTCAGATAACTCTGGACCAATTGTTGAACCAGACATTGTTACTGTAAATACAGATGAGATCTGTGCTGCAATTAAAGATACTTTTGATGAAAACCGCAGCATCGTTGAACCGTCAGGTGCAATGGCCCTAGCAGGTATCAAAAAATATGTTGCCGAGCATAAAATTAGCGGCAAAAACATGGTATCGATTGTTTGCGGCGCCAACATGAACTTTGACCGCTTACGTTACATTGCAGAGCGCACCGAATTGGGTGAACAACGTGAAGCAATTTATGCAGTTACTCTTTCTGAAGAAAAAGGCGCATTCTTAGGCTTCTGCCGTGCTCTACAGGGCCGTAACATTACCGAGTTTAACTACCGTGCAAATAACACAGAAGAAGCACAAGTATTTGTGGGTATTAGCTTAAAAGGTGGTGACACTGAACGTCATGAAATTTTAGAACAACTTAAACAGCAAAATTATGTTGTAGATGATTTATCTGATGATGAAGTTGCCAAATTGCATATTCGTTACTTGATTGGTGGTCATGCCAATCTGGATGACGAAAGATTGTTCCGTGTTGAGTTTCCGGAACGTCCGGGTGCCTTACTCACCTTCCTAACTCGTTTAGGTCCAACCCACAATATTACGCTATTCCATTATCGTAACCACGGCGCTGCCGAAGGTCGTGTACTAGTTGGCTTACAAGCAACAGATGCTAAACAAAACCCAGATGGTTTAATTGAAACTCTGGAGCAAATTAGCTATCCATATGCAGAAATTACAGACAATGTGGGCTATAAACGTTTCTTGAAGTAACCTTTCATTTTGGTAAAAAAGCCGGCAAATATGTCGGCTTTTTTATCATTTAAGCTTATTATTTTTTATATTTACATTGCTTCTCTTTATCTCAAAGAAAATATCATTAAAAATAAAGCCCTAACTAAGTATAAAAGGACAACTATGGCACAGTTCGCGGTCATCGGCTTGGGAAGTTTTGGGGCAACTGTTGCTCAGGAACTTACGAGATTAAACCATGATGTTATTGGTATTGATACAGTCAAAAAGAATGTTGAGAATCTTGCCGATGTTTTAACTCATGCTGTCATTGCTGATGCTACAGATGAACATGTATTGGATGAATTAAACATTCAAAATTGTGATGCAGTAGTTGTAGCAATTGGTGAAGATATTGAAGCCAGTATTTTATGTGTGCTGAATTTAAAAAATCTGGGCATTGATAAAATTTGGGTAAAAGCAAAAACCAAAGCACATCATACGATCTTATCTCATCTAAATATCAATAAAATCATTCATCCTGAAGAAGACATGGGGGTACGTGTTGCTCAAGCACTAAACTACCCAATGGTGAGCCGTTACATGTCTTTAGATGATGAGCACTATATTGTAAAAATTGATATTCCAGAGAAGTTAAACGGCATTAATTTGTACGGAATTATGCAGCAAGCCCCTCAAGTAAAAACGCTTCTTGTAAAAAGACAACAGCAGATTTTATTTGAAACCGAAGAGACTTTTACTTTACAAACGCATGATATTCTTATTTTAGAAGGTCATTTACAGCAGCTAAAAAAACTCTCAAATTGTTTCATATAAGAAAACGAACCAGAAAATATGTCTCTTAAGCCTAAACCGCATAAAACACTAAATTTAAGCCCACCTTCTCTGTTAGCACTGGGCTTTCTGGGCTTTATTGTCTTTGGCACATTATTGCTTAAACTTCCTATTGCCAATAACGGACATGTTAGTTGGATGGATGCTCTATTTACGGCGACCTCGGCAGTCACTATTACAGGTCTATCCGTTTTAAATATACATGAATCTTTTACACTTTTCGGACAGGTCATTATTTTATTATTGATTCAGTCAGGTGGTTTGGGTTTTATGACTTTTGCTATTTTGGCAGCATTAAGTTTATCTCCTAAAGTTGGCCTTAAACAGCAAATGATGGCTCAAGATAGCCTTGGGCAGACTAGTCTTTCAAAGGTTACTTTTGTGGCAAAAGGTGTTGTTACTTACACACTTCTTTTTGAACTGATTGGAACAGTGATCTTAACTACCGCATTTACACCGATTTATGGCTTTGCTCGAGGACTGTATTATGCAGTTTTCTATAGTATCTCATCATTTAACAATGCGGGCTTTTCTCTATTTAGCAACAGTTTAGTTAACTTCCAAAGCAACTACCTTATATGTATTACGATTAGTTTGCTCTATACATTAGGTGGACTGGGATTTTTAGTCCTCATGGATATCAAACAAAATAAAAAATGGAAAAAACTTAGCCCAAATAGCAAACTCATCCTAACAACTATTGCGATTATTAATTTGGTTGCCTTTGTATTAATTTGGGTTTTGGAAGCACAAAATCCTCATACCTTAGGTCTGCTCAATGTAGGTGATCAAGCTTTAAATGCATGGTTTCAAGCGACTGTTCCACGTTCTTCAGGGTTCAATACTATTGATACCGGAGCAATGACCAACAGTAGTTCTTTACTAATGATGCTACTCATGTTCATCGGTGGAGGTTCACTCAGCACTGCTGGAGGTATAAAAGTCGGCACCTTTGTCATATTAGTTTTAAGTGTACTTTCCTTTTTAAGACGTACCGATGAAATCAGGGTGTTCAATCACTCTGTCTCTCACGAAACTACTTATAAAGCCTTAGCTGTCACCGCAATTACCAGTATTCTCATATTTATCGGGTTCTTTATACTTTTACTTTTAGAACCTAAAGCAGACTTTATGAACTTATTATTTGAAGTCGTTTCAGCAGCCTGTACTGTAGGCCTTTCTCGCGGTATTACGCCAGATTTACACAATGGTAGTTTATTTATTTTAAGCCTACTTATGTTTGCAGGCCGTTTAGGCCCCTTAACACTCGCCTATTTAATTGCTACTCCTAAAAAAAGCCGTCTCAAACATCCTCAAGCCAACATTCAAATTGGTTAATAAAAAAGCCGCTGTAAAAGCGGCATTTTTATAGGTCAAACTTAGTACCAGTTCATGAGTGAAACACCCAAGCCGGCATAAGTTGCACGATGGTTATAGTCAATTAAGCTTTCACCATAACCATTAAATAATTGGAAGTGTCCGCGCAGCTTGCCACTAATCGGGAAAGCCCAGTCAAACTGAACAGCACCATGAGAATCATCACCACCTTTTAAAGAGTGACGTAGCATTAATGAGAAGTCATTTTGCTTCCATTTATAAAAAGCAGTTAAATCACCACGACCGATGTAATCTTCCATATCTGGATTGTTATCATCTTTGCTGTCTTCTTCAAGGCGTATCCATGGACGAAGCATTAAAGCAAAGTTACCGCGTTCTAAACCCACATTAAAGATGACACGGTTCCAACTACGAGATAAAGGATCTGAACGTCCATTTGATTGGTGATTTAAAGTTACCCCAAGCAACCGACCATCTAAGCCAAGCAACTCATAGTTTGTTCTAAACATTAAACTTGCTTCTGGCTCATAGTTCGTTTCACGGAATGGACGAGACTCTTCAGCATTAAAGGTCTGCCAACGTGAAGATTGGGTATAACCTACCCACAGGTCACCATTGTTGCCAAAAATATTTTCCCAAGCTTTCGTTTTCAAAGAAATCTGAAATTTACTTTCAGTTGATTTAAGGTTTTGGGCCTCTGTCACCGTATTATTTGGGTTGGGACTGCTTGGAAACTCATTTTTATCGCTCGTCCAGAAAACTGGTAGCAAGTAAACAGGTTGATAAGCACGAATATTCCAAACACCCAGTTTGCTTTTTTCAGACAACTCCCAACGTTGATCTAGTAAAGACGTAGTAGGTTCAAGTGTAGGTGCCTTACCAATTACTTTGATATTACTTACCTTATCTACAACCTTTTCTTTAAATGTTTCAGGTTGAACAACAGGTTTATCAATTTTTTTAACAGGCTCTGGTACTACTGCGGCTTGAACAACTGGTAAGGCCGATGGTTTAAACACAGAGTCGTAACAAGCTAGGCGATCAGCATTCGAAGCAAGGGCAACACATGCATCTACACTCGCAGGTTTTACAGGGGCTAAGGTGTCGGCATATGCCACCGACGCACATAAACAGCTAAGCAGGGTTCCCATACTTAGCTGTAAAGATGTGCGTTCAAATTGTCTGAACGCCATGTTCATCTCCAATTTTTATTTTAATTAACTTGTTTGATCGTAAAGCCCAGTTGTTGCAATTCATCACGTTTTGCAAAAGGTGCAACGACAGCTTTTACAGGTGTTTGTTCAATTAAATATTGACGCGCAACACGTTGTAAATCTTCTAAAGTTACATGCAATAATCTTTCACGTAATGTACGACGGAAAGTCGGAGTTCTTGCATGCAACAATGCATAACACGCTGTTATTGCTTCACCTGCTGGTGAACCAGGTTTGTCCATACTTGCCACCAGACCAAGAATTGCTTCTTCAAGCTGATGAGGTTGCTGCTCTGTATTTAACAACCATTGCACACTCGCTTCAAAATCTTTAAAAGTCTCTGCTAAGCGTGGGTCACGGTAACTAAAGAAACGGAATGAACATGCATTTCCATCATAACTAGCACCACCACCATAAGCCCCCCCTTTTTCACGGATAGCACTGTGCAAGAAACCATTACGCAAGTAAGCTGCCAATACCATTAGAGGTGCCGCATCTGGATGAGATACTTCCACAGCTTGATATGCAGAGGCACAGAACTGAACATTGGTTTGAATTAACCAAGCTTCATGTTCATTATCATTTTCTTGCTCAACTTGGGTTAACTCAGCCGCTGCTGTATCAACGTTTAATTTATCCCAAACATTTTGTATTTCTTCAACTAAACGTTCTGACTGATGCTCTTCACATACGAGCAGGAACTGTTTAGGTGCTTGCAATAATTTTGTGTGAATATGCTTCAATTCAGTAATAAGCGCATCATAAGCAGCATCATCTTGGGTAATTTTAGTAACAAGCTCGCCTAACCAGTTCAACGCACCTAAGCCAGTGTTTTGATAGTCGCGTTGAGCTAACGCACTCATATTACGAGAAGCAATCTGCATTGCATAACTATGACCAGCACCAGATAAACGAGACTGCCAGCGTGTCTTACGTTGCTGCAATAACTCAATGATTCGCTCTTTTTCATCAAAACGGAGTTGTTCAAATGCTAATTTCAATAAATGAATTGCATCAAACTTTTGAGTTAGAGATTTGGTCGTTAATGTTAACCAAGCGCTAATTTTATCTTTATCATCAACTTTACTGCGTAAAGAAGCGCCCATTCCTAAACCGCCACTTACGGCTGTTTGTAAGTTTTGTAGTTCAAGATAGTCATACTCACCTGCACCAACCTCTCCCATTAAAATAGAAAGTAAATTGAAATATGGTGACTTAACCACATCATCAGGAATTTGAATAAGTACTTGTTGATAGTAAATGCCATTCGTTCCGGCATGATACAAATTCAACGGCGTATCCATTCGATTACAGATAATTTCACGCAATTGACCTTGTACAATATGCAAGTCAGCTGGCACGTCTTCTAGACCTACTTTTGGCAACAGTTCAAGATTATCTGGTGTATCTTGACGCTCTTGCAATGCCTTGGTTTTAGCGATGATCTCTGCTTTATCTTCTTCAGTTAGCTTTTCACCAATCGCAGCTAAACGTGCTTTTTCAGCTTCTTGCTCTTTCGCCGACTTGGTTGCATCCGGTACTAAAGTCATTTGCACGCGGTGCGGATTATCTAATAAATGCGTTTGAATCAGGTTAGATAACCACATTGGGTCTTGGAGTTCTTCTTTAACCTGAGCAATGGCACTATCAACATCCCAAATTTGAATCGGATCGTTATGGTGAATCGCACCACTTAACCCATTTAAAATTAGGCTTAAGCCATATGGTGTACCATCACCATTAATTTCACGTTGGTGTAACTCGATTTGATGCAAAATTGCATCAACTAACGATGAGTCAATTGGTTTTGCAGCTACTTCACGTAAAACGTTTAAAACACCATCTCTAAAGCTCTCTGCATGCTCTGGATTTGAACCTTGAACACCACAGTAGAACGTCATTTCAAAGTTACTATCGTCTACACCCATTAAAGGACCAGTCGACTGAGCATAGCCACAAGTTTCTAAATAATGACGAAGTGGTGAAGCTGAGTTTTCGAGTAAAACGCCTTCTACTAATCGCATACCCAGACGAAGTTTAATGTCACTTGCCTGAGGTAATAACCACGACAATACATGGTAAGTTTTGTCCTTTAACTCCTCGCCATCAACAGCATAAGTTTCAGTAACTTCAACAGGTGCTGTTAAGCGTTTTTCTGGTTTCGAATATAAAGTTGTACCAGCAGTGAACTTATGTAGAGCCAATTTTTCAAATTGCTCTTGTAATTCATAGGCGGTTTGGTTACCAAAAGTCATAAATACCGCATTACTCGGATGATAATGGGTTTTATAAAATTCAACCAATTGTTCATACGTTAAGTCAGGAATATCTTTTGGATCGCCACCTGAGTTGTAGTGATAAGTGGTTTCAGGGAATAAATGATGGGCCAACTGGTGGTAAAGCTGATCAGAAGGCGCACTCATTGCACCTTTCATTTCATTGAAGACTACGCCTTTGTATACAGGCTGACCATTTTCAAGTTCAATACGGATACCTTCCTGAGCAAAATCCAGAGGATTCAAATTTGCCGAGAAAGCAGCATCAAGATAAACAGATAATAAGTTTTGGAAATCTTTCTTATTTTGAGTTGCAAATGGATATGCAGTCCAATCTGCTGCTGTAAACGCGTTCATAAAAGTATTTAATGAACGGCGTATCATTAAGAAGAATGGGTCACGAACAGGAAACTTTTCAGAGCCACATAAAGCAGTATGCTCTAAAATATGTGCGGTTCCTTTAGAGTCCATAGGTTGTGTTCTGAACGCAACAAGAAATACATTTTCATCATAATCAGTTGCCAAGTGATAATGCACCGCACCTGTGACTTTATGCTTATATTCAGACACTAAAATATCTAATGCTTCAACATGGTGCTGACGTAGCAACTGAAACGCAGGGTGAACAGTTTGAGAAATGGTTTCAGTGACATCTACAGTCATGTGATCTCCTAACATATCGGATAAGTGAATAAGTCTCATTATAGCCTGAGTCGGCTTGAGAATGGCGAATAAAAGCCAAGCAAAACACTATGTTTTTGTTAAGTATTAGTTTTCATAGCCATAGCTTTAATATCAAGCACATAGCCCGCGTCGTTGTATCCTATCAGAACAAAACCTTTTAATACCATCTATATCCTACACGACAAATAAAAAAGCTCATCGAAATGATGAGCTTTTTAGAGTTTTTTTAATTAAAAACGATAGCGAAGTGCAACTTGAGCATTTAAAGGATCGCCCATCATGTTCGAATCATTTGCTCCACTATGACCTGACACAAAATAATCGCGATCAAACAAGTTATTTAGGTTCAAGTTCACATCATAACGTTCACTTTGATAACCTAACGCCGCATTTACAACTGCATATCCCGGTAAAACGTTTTTGTTGTCTGGCGCACTAAAACGTGATGATTCACCACGACCACCCACAGCTGCATACCAATGATCATTAATTTGATATTTTAACCATAAGTTAGCAGTATTGTTTGGCGTGAGCGCAGAATGATTGCCTGTAAATCCGATAGTCGATTTTTCAATCTTACCATCCATATACGAATAACCAGCCAATACTGACAATTGATCGGTCAACTGACCTGTTAATGAAAGCTCAACACCTTTGGTTTTTTGCTCACCTGCTAAAATTGCATTTGAACCATTAGGATCATTCGGGTCTTTATTTTGAATATTAGTTTGGCTCATTTCAAATAAAGCCAAGGTTACATTCAACTGATCATTTACATCCCACTTTGCACCGATTTCATAGTTTTCAGTTTTTGTTGGCCTTAAGTCATCACTGTTTTGATAAAAAACAAATGAATCAGCCAAAGGTTGGAAAGAGCGGTTATAAGAAGTATAAAGTGAGATATTATTTACTGGCTGATAAACTACCCCTATTCGTGGTGAATAAGTATTATCAGTACGATTTAAATCCAGATTCTTACTCGTTTTATCGTCACGATCTTGCGACAAATTGTCATAACGTAAACCCACTAAAACTTTAAGCTGATCTGTAACTGTCATCAAGTCCTGTACATATAAGCCATAATTTTCAAAGGTATTGCTATTATTATTACTTGCAACTGTTGTCCGTGTATTAATAGGTGCCCAATACTCTAATTTAGGGTTATATAAATCAGTGGTTGTTTTAGCACCTTGCCAAAGTATCTCATCTTTATGCTGCTTGCTATATTCAGCACCAATTAAGGTATTGTGCTTTAAAAACCCTGTATTAAATAAAGCGCTCAACTCTTGTTGAACATACACACCATCTTCATTACGTAAGCGTTTATTCTGGGTTAAAGTAATTTTTGACTTATCAGCAGCTGGATGTGAATCTACACTATATTGACGATCAAGTGAGTAGTTATAGTGGCGAACTGCGCCATGATATTTAAAATTATCATTAAACTCATGGTCTAAGCTGATAGTTTGGCTTGAGATTTCAGTGTCAACATCCCCAACCTCTTTACCATTTAAAGCGCCATAAAAAGTTTTAGGATTTGTTTTAACAGGTTTACCTGTAATCGGGTCTGTTGGGAAACCTTGATCTGCCAAACGGTTATCATGCAAATAGTCGACCTGAAGTAAAAGTTTGGTTTTATCAGTAATATCCCACTGTACAGATGGAGCAACCGCTTGACGTTTTAAAAAAGCCTGATCACGGTAACCATCTGAATCTTCAACTGCACCAGTTAAACGAACCTTAACATTCTCTGCGACTTTTTCATTTACATCGACTTCTGCGCGGCGTTGCCCTGTTGTACTACCAATCAGGCTCACTTCATGCAAGGATTGATCCATTGGTTTTTTATTAATCTTGTTAACTAAACCACCTGCTGAACCACGCCCATATAATACCGAAGCAGGTCCTTTTAAAACTTCGATCCGCTCTACATTTGACATATCGCGAAAATACAATGCGTCATCGCGAATACCATCTACATAGTTATCGGTGATTGCAGAGAAACCACGAATCATGACCTGATCACGTTGTCCATCTCCTACACTAAAGCTTAAACCTGCAACGTTTTGCAAGGCACCTTGCATAGAGGTAACTGTCTGTTCTCTTAAAACTTGTTTGGGTACCACGTTTACAATTTGAGGGACATCTTTTAATTGCATAAGTCCTTTAGTTGCACTTGATGCTTGCCCCACTTCTTGTTTTAAACTGCTTTCCTTATCAGCTTTGACTGAAATTGTTGGAAGGTTGGTTACTGCCTGTTGATCTGCTTCTAGAGCATATACATGGCTTGTCATAACCCCAACTGATGAAATAAATAAAACTGAACGCTTCATATAAGTTCGCTAAGAAAAATTTCAGGCGAAGTTTCAATGAAACAGTATAGATTTGTAAATATTAGCAAGAATCATTATTAATTGATAATATTTATTAAAAAGATTATTTCAATTGCTTAGGCAAACAATAAAACTCTGCGAGCCGCTGAATAACCTGAATTTTATTCAACAAACTACAGCAAATGTGAGCAATGGTGTAAACTTATCGATCTGATTTTTTATTCTGTGACAACACATATGGCAACTGTAGATCTTTTTGCAATTGGTAATGCATTAATCGACCAAGAATTTAAAGTGTCTGATGATTTTCTTAGTCAACAAGGCTTACAAAAAGGCACCATGCAGTTGTCTGACGGTGAAACACAATCTGCCCTTTATGAAAAATTAAAACAAACTCAAGACTACAAAGGTCAAGCAAGTGGCGGTTCTGCTGCAAATACAACTGTGGCATTTAGTGCATTAGGTGGTAGCGCATTTTATGGTTGCCGCGTTGGTCATGATGAATTAGGTAGAATTTACCTGCAAGGGCTAAATGATGCAGGCATCCAGACTACACCAAAGTCCATCAGTGAAGGTGTGACTGGTACTTGTATGGTTCTCATTAGTCCAGATTCTGAGCGTACTATGCATACCTATTTAGGTATTACCGCTGAACTCTCTCAAGACCAAATCGATTTTGAACCATTAAAAACAGCAAAATGGCTTTATATTGAAGGCTATCTTTCTACAAGTGAAACAGCACGTAAAGCGGTAAAACAAGCTAGAGAAATTGCAAAAGCTCACGGCGTTAAAATTGCCCTATCTTTATCAGATCCTGCAATGGTTCAATATGCCCGTGAAGGCCTAGAAGAGCTTATGGATGATGGTGTGGATTTATTGTTCTGTAATGAACAAGAAGCTTTAATGTATACCAATACCACTACTGTTGAAGATGCACTTACTCAATTACGTTTTAAAAACCATACCGTTGTGATTACACAAAGTGCAAAAGGTGCTTTAGTTGCAAATCCAACTCACCATTTTCACGTCGCAGGCCGTCATGTTGAAGCTGTAGATACAAATGGTGCGGGTGATGCTTTTGCAGGTGCCTTCCTCTACGCATTAAACCATCATGAAGATTTAACTGCTGCTGCACAGTTAGCCATCTTAATTTCAAGTGAAGTCGTGTCTCAATTTGGTCCTCGTTTAGCCATTAATGACTATGCTAAACTTCTCGAAAATTTTCAGAAGGAATGTGCTTGAAATGGAAAGGATCTGTATGACGGAAGAAGTTCCTGAGCGTGAAGCTAGAGCTTTTGACACTTTACAAGGAACTACTATTTTCATTACACAGCGTGATGGCTCTTTCTACGCCTATCAGAATTTATGCCCACATTTGCAAACCGAACTTGAATATCTAGAAAACCAATTTCTAGATCAAGACCAAGAATATATCCAATGCTCAACCCACGGTGCTTTATTTAACGTGGAGACTGGTGAATGTATTTCAGGTCCTTGTTTAGGTGAGTTTCTAAATAAAGTTGAGATTAAGGTGCATTCAGATGGCGGTATTTATATCGTAGACTGAGATCATCAACATTAGAGTTTCTACCATGGCTGATTTCTTTTTTAATTATTATCTTATGCCATTTCATTTAAGTGTTGTGGCTTTGATATTGCTCAGCGTGGTAGAAACTATTGGTATGTATGTTGGTTTACGACCAAGCCAGCTATTAAAAAAAATTGCGCCAGTTTGGCTTACCAATTCCCCTTTGCTCAATGTTAAATTTTCTAAAGCTCTAATTTTTGTTTTTTTACTCATCAATTTCAGTTTTGCTGGTTATTTTTTACAGCTTTCTTTCTTTGCTATACAGCATTACTTTATCACGCCGTTTTACTTAATCATCCCTGCACTGGTCATCGCGATTTTCTTTACCGTATTTATGATTCACTGCCTTGATCAAGTCATTAAGCCCAAGCTTACACATACCAACTATAACCTTTTAGGGCGTCTAGCAACTATTTCCAGTGGTAGTGCAAGACCTGGCTTTTCAGCACAAGCTCGTGTACGTGATGAGTTTGGACAACTGCACTATGTCCAGGTTGAACCTGAGTATGGTGAGTTAGAACTATATTCACAAGTCATTCTTATCAAAGTGCATAAAAGCCATTATGTTGCCAAGAAAATTTCTGTTTCGAATGACCTTTTCGCGCCTGATTAATTATTAATAATTCTTCTCGTCTTTAATTGCTTTTTAAAAGGTTTAATTATTGCCTTTATTTTACTGTTATTTTAATTGAATATTAAACCAACCATTTTAGTTAGAAATAAAAAAATACTTTATTATATCCAACCTTTTTAATCAGAATTAAATATAAATCAAACTATTTTAATCAACTTAATATTTTTATTTACAAGTGTTTTAGTTGGATTTAATAATTAATTCAAACTATTTTAGTCAGATATTTTATCAATAATTATTTAAACTATTAAACACATGATTTTTATTACAAAAATAATTAAGTTTTTATTTAAAATATATTTATTGTTTATTTTTAATATATTTTGATTAATAATGAAATTAATATGTATCGAGGTTTATTTTATGAGCCTTAAAAATCTAGATATTAACTCCCGATTAATTAGAGAAATCGCAATTATTCTAATAATTAAAGTCGCGCTTCTCTTAACAATCAAACATATTTGGTTTGACGCTCCCACTATCCCCAAAAATTTTGACAATCAGGTCGCCGAGCATATTGCAGGCGATAACTCTTCCCACATTAAGGAGACACGTTGATGATTTCTGAAAGCGTGGTTGATCTTTCGCGGTTCCAATTTGCCATGACCGCAATGTATCACTTTCTTTTCGTACCTTTGACCCTAGGCCTTGCGTTTATTCTGGCTATTATGGAAACCACTTACGTTATATCTGGTAAAGAGATTTACAAGGATATGACTAAGTTTTGGGGAAAACTATTTGGTATTAACTTTGCCTTAGGCGTAACTACAGGCTTAACCATGGAGTTCCAATTCGGAACAAACTGGGCATATTACTCTCATTATGTAGGTGATATATTCGGTGCGCCATTAGCAATTGAAGGCTTAATGGCATTCTTCCTTGAGTCTACATTTATCGGTCTATTCTTTTTTGGATGGGACCGCTTAAGTAAAGTTCAACATCTAGGAGTAACTTGGTTAGTTGCCCTAGGTTCTAACATGTCAGCGCTCTGGATTTTAGTTGCGAATGGCTGGATGCAAAACCCTGTAGGTGCAGCATTTAACTTCGAAACCATGCGTATGGAGCTTGTTGATTTCGGCGCACTTATTTTCAACCCGGTTGCACAGGTTAAATTTGTACATACTGTTTCTGCTGGATATGTAACAGGTGCGATTTTCGTACTCGCCATTTCAAGCTACTATCTACTCAAAAAACGTGACCTTCCTTTTGCACGTCGTTCATTTGCAATTGCTGCCATTTTTGGGCTTGCTTCTACACTTTCAGTAATTTTACTCGGTGACGAGTCGGGTTATGAACTAGGTGATGTTCAAAAAACTAAACTCGCTGCAATTGAAGCCGAATGGGATACTCACCCTGCTCCTGCTCCGTTTACTTTGTTTGGTGTACCAAACCATGAAGAAATGCGAACAGATTACGCAGTTAAAATTCCATACGCATTAGGCCTCATCGCCACTCGTTCAACTACCAAAGAAGTCACTGGTTTGAAAGACTTAATGCAACAGCACGAAGTTCGTATTCGTAACGGTATGCTTGCTTATGCTGAGCTTGAAAAATTACGTGCTGGTGATCGCTCACCAGAGTTATTAGCTTCATTTGAGAAAAATCAAAAAGACTTAGGCTATGGTCTACTTCTTAAGAAATATGCTCCGAATGTAGTCGATGCAAGCGAGCAGCACATTCAAGCAGCAGTAAAAGATACTATTCCGAATGTTACAGCTCTGTTTTTCTCTTTCCGTGCAATGGTTGCTTCTGGCTTCTTAATGCTGCTTCTTTTCATTTTAGCAACTTGGGCAGTAGCGAAAAGAAATGCTGAGAATAAACCTTGGCTACTTAAATATGCATTATTTGCCTTACCACTTCCGTGGATTGCTGCACAAACTGGTTGGTATGTAGCAGAGGGCGGCCGTCAGCCGTGGTCTATTGGTGAAATTTTACCTACGCACTTATCAGCTTCAAGTTTAAGTACGGGCGATGTGTGGGGCTCAATTCTCGCTCTAGCAGCGTTCTATACCGTACTTTTGATTATTGAAATGTACTTAATGATTAAGTTTGCTCGCTTAGGCCCAAGCTCACTTCACACTGGTAAATACCATTTTGAAAAACAAGAGCCAAAAGCAGCTGTTAATGGGGAGGCTTTATCATGATTGAATATGAACTCCTAAAAATCATATGGTGGGTGTTAGTTGGAGTCCTACTCATTGGATTTGCCCTAACCGATGGTTTCGATATGGGCTCAATGGCACTCATGCCTTTTGTTGGTAAAACTGATAACGAACGCCGTGCTGCTATTAATACAATCGCACCCCACTGGGATGGTAATCAGGTCTGGTTTATCACTGCTGGTGGTGCACTATTTGCAGCTTGGCCAATGGTATACTCGGTCGCATTTTCCGGAATGTATTGGGCCTTATTACTTGTGCTATTTGCCCTGTTCTTACGTCCTGTAGGTTTTGACTATCGTTCTAAACTTGAAAATACCCAATGGCGCAACTCTTGGGACTGGGGACTTTGTATTGGGGGTGCCGTACCAGCGCTTGTTTTTGGTGTTGCCTTTGGTAATTTATTCTTAGGTATTCCTTTTAGTTTAGACAGTACATTACGCTCGGAATATTCAGGTAGCTTCTTTGCTCTTCTTAACCCATTTGCTTTAGTTTGCGGTATTGTCAGCCTTTCTATGTTGTGTGCTCATGGCGGCGCTTGGCTTATGCTACGCACAGACGGCGCCTTGAAACAACGTTCTGCTAAAGCAACTCAAATTATGGCAGCCATATTTTTAGTTTGTTTCCTTGTAATTGGAGCATGGTTGTACTTTGGCCAAGTCCCGGGTTATAGCTATGCTGCTGCAGTTGATCCAAACGCAGCACTTAACCCTTTAGCCAAAGAAGTAGTCACAAACAATAACCCAGGCTGGATGAATAACTACAGCAGCTATCCGATTACAAAAGTAGCTCCTGTACTGGCAATTTTAGGGGCAATTATTGCCTTCTTTACAGCATCAAAAGCCAAAGCAGGTTTAAGTTTTGCTGGCACAAGCTTAATGATTGTAGGTGCGATTTTAACTGCCGGTTTTGCACTCTTCCCATTTTTATTGCCATCGAGTGTTAATCCAAACTCTAGCTTAACAATGTGGGATGCCGTATCAAGTCATCGTACTTTAGGGGTTATGACTGTTGCTGCATGCATATTCGTTCCGATCATTTTGATCTACACCAGTTGGTCGTATTACAAAATGTGGGGCGTTATTACTAACAAACATATCGAGTCAAACTCGCATAGCCTGTACTAATAAGGAGAAGCAAATGTGGTATTTCGCATGGATTCTTGGGATTTTGATGGCATGTTTCGCGGGTGTATTGAGCGCTCTTTATATCGAACATCATCAAAATTTAGATGAGGAATAAATCATGGCAACCGCAATGACAGCATCAAATCAACGAAAAGCTCAAGCATTCGCAATGGCCATTTCATTTCTGTTGGCATTGCCACTTGCTGTAATTTTACTGGTGCATCCTTCCCTCATGTTAGATGCAAACGGACACTACAATCATAGCCAGCTTATGCTAGTGATGGTGGGTATTTCCGGAGGCTTCATTTATGGGGTGGGTTTTGTGCCGCACTTCTGGTTATGGAAATGGTTGTTTAGTCCATGGATAGCTTGGCCTCTCATGCTTTTAGGCTATTACATCTGGTTTCTAACCTAAACAAAAAGGACCTCATTTGAGGTCCTTTTTCATTTCGATTAGTTTAATTGGTATAAGTGGTAATCCAACATTTGCGTCAAGCGGATATGGTTCATGATTACCTGTTTTTATATATCCGCGTCTTTCATAATAAGCAATTAACTCTGAACGCACATTTAAAACATACATAATTGCGCTGTCCAATTCAGGTACTTTGTGTAAAGCAAATTGTTCAGCATACTCCAAAACAGAACGCCCTATTTTCATATTCTGAACATGCGGATCTGTACAAAATGTTCCTATCTCAACTGTATTACTTTGAAATGTAAGTCCAATACATGTAACAACTTTTGAAGAATCTATTTCTCCAATTAATAATACTGAATTAGGTAATTCTAATTGATGTTTCAATTGCTCTTTATTAATACGTTGCCCTTTTACATATTCAACTTCAGTAGTCCAGCTTCTACCTTGTTGTTCTCTATATGACTGATTAATCAACTCTACTAGTGTTGGGATGTCACTAAATTCTGCTAAACGGAAATTTAATTTGATCATAAATATACTTAGGCTATTTAAAATATTCTAAAAATAAAGCCGATATTAAATCGGCTTTATTTTGAATAGCAATTAATTCGACTGCTCAGCTAACCAAGCCATAAACTTTTGACGCTCTGCTTTAGAAGATTTTTTCCAAATTTCTGCCAAACGCTGATCATTAGTTTGTGCTACACCAGTAGCAGGCATAGTTGTTGCAACAGGCGCATTAGCTTGAGTCGTGGTAGGTTTTGCCGCAGCATACACAGCGTCAGGTTGTTGTTTAGATGATTTAGTCGTGAAATCAGTAACCTTCCCTAGCAATCCCGATGCAAACCATGGTCTTGCCTCATTATTAGCACCAGTTTGTTGAACAATTAACTCATTATTTGAATTATATAAAGCCACTGTAGGTTGCTCAGCATATTTTTTGGCTTGTTCAAATTGTTTTGGAGCATCTACCATTGCAAGCTTATAAGTTTGTCCATCTTTGAGCGCTGGAGTTTGAATGGTAACCACTCCTGACTTAACAATATCGTGTTCGCCACTTAAATGCTCAAAATATTCTTGATAACGTACACTTAGGCTTGTCTCACCAGCATCGACTTTATAATTATTTTTAGAAGAACGGAATAATCCAGAGTTGACTTCCTGACCATTCACCGCAATGATTACGATTTCCTCTGGCGCTGTAATTGTAACTGCTGAAAATACTGAACCGCTGAGTAATAAACCCATCGCAGCGACACTTAATCTTAAAGTCATCTGTTCACGTCTCTGTAATATTTAATAGTTTGTAAAAACATGAGCAATATGCAATATGATTATGACGATTTTATGACAACCTCCTGTTTACAAAGCCGCCTCTCAAGCTTTTAAAATATTTTTTGAATTCTAATAAACATCTACTTTATTGATCATTAATTTCTAACTAACTTTAAAAGCATAAAAAAGAGTACCCTCTAGGTACTCTTTTCATCCACTCAATTTAGTTGAATGTTTTAAAACGATCTTCATCGCTAATAAATGCTTTTTCACCAGCTGGTGCTTCAACAGAACCAAATACAAGTTGAGCACGTAATTTCCAAGTTGCTGGAACATCAAATGCTTCAGCAGCATCAGCATCAACAATCGGGTTATAATGCTGTAACGATGCGCCTAAACCAAGTTCTGAAAGCGCAGTCCAAGTCGCAAACTGAGCAATTGCACTTGAATGTTCAGACCAAACTGGGAAGTTGTCTGCATATAACTCAAATTGTTCTTGTAAGCTTTTAACAACAGCTTGATCTTCATAAAATAGTACTGTACCAACACCAGCAACGAAGCTATCAATCTTTGCATTTGTACCGGCAAAGGCATCTGCAGGAACAATTTTACGTAATGCTTCACGAACTAAATTCCAGAATTTAGCATGTGATTCACCATAAAGAGTAACAACACGTGAAGATTGAGAGTTGAACGCTGATGGGCTATGTTTAACCGCTTCACGAATAGTTTCTTCAATTTTTGTGCGATCTAATGCAACATTTTTACCAATTGCATAAATAGTACGACGGTTTTTAATTTTATCTAAGAAAGTAGACATTTTTTATTTCCTACCTATTTAATTGACCATGGGCCGTTGTTTGGGAATGAATATAGTCTATGGAACTCATTTCTTATAATCAGCATTAAAAATATGACAGTTCGTTTTATTTTCGCAACAATAAAAAAAGATATGGATATAAAAAAACCTCACTATTTTGTGAGGTTTTTTTAAGTCTTGGCTAAAAATTATTTTTCAGTTTCAAATAGTGCTGCAACAAACGATTTCGCCGAGAATGGTCTTAAATCATCAATTTTTTCACCCACACCAATGAAACGAATTGGCACATGAGTACGACTAGCAATATTAAATAATACTCCGCCTTTTGCTGTACCATCCAACTTAGTAATGGTAATACCTGTTAAACCAACAGCCTGGTCAAATTCTTGTACTTGGTTGATTGCATTTTGTCCAGTACCCGCATCTACAACCAACATAATTTCATGAGGCGCTGTTGCATCAATTTTTTGCATAACACGCTTAACTTTCTTAAGCTCTTCCATCAAATTACTTTTGTTATGCAAACGGCCCGCAGTATCTGCAATCAGTACATCAATACCTTTAGCTCGCGCACTTTCAAAAGCATCAAAAATAACTGATGCACTATCGGCACCATGACCTTGAGCAACTACAGCAATATCGTTACGCTCACCCCAGATTTGCAATTGTTCAGTAGCAGCAGCACGGAATGTATCACCTGCCGCCAACATCACTTTTTTGCCTTCACCTTGTAAACGCTTCGCTAATTTACCAATTGTTGTCGTTTTTCCAACACCATTTACCCCAACCATTAAAATCACATAAGGTGATTTATTAGGGTCAATATGCAAAGGCTTCACACGTGGAGCAAGCAAAGCAACCAACTCTTCTTGCAAAGCTTTATAAAGTGAATGTGAATAGATCAAATCACCACGAGCAGTACGTTCAGTTAAGTTGGTAATAATCGTTTTTGTTGCATCAACACCAATATCTGCAACTAATAATTGCTCTTCGACTTCTTCAAGCAACTCATCATCAATTTCTTTCCCACCAATTAAGATATTAACCATCCCATCGGTGAAATTACGGCGAGTTTTGCTCAAGCCTTCTTTCATTCGTCCAAAGAAACCAGATTTTGGTTGCTCAGGTTCTGTAGAAGGTGAAGCCTCGACCACTTCTTCAGCTTTTACTTCTTGCTTAACAGGTGACTCAACGATAGGAACATCGATAGCAGGTAAATTAGGCAATGTGACATCGTCATCCCCGATCTCAGCATCTATCAAGAATTTATTTTGCATATTCGATTGTTGTTGCATGCCGATTCCTTGAAAAGCAGCGTGTTAAAAAACGGAAAGTTTAGCATAAATTCAAATTTTTGCCTGCTTCAATAGCGTGCAAAACCTTTTTGAAATAAAGACAATACTTATTGAGTATCTTCTTGCGCTAATGCAGGATATTGCTTGATATGATTATGTTCAAACTGATAAGCATGCATTAACTTTAAATACTCTGCTCTATGAATTTCTGATTGAGCCATAATCAACTCGGCCATATCTTGAGTTCTTGGATAAGTAGCCTGTCGAGAAAGTTGCACAATTCGTTGATACTGTTCTGAATTCACAGGACGTAGTAATGCCAAATAAGACAGCATAAAAATACAGCCAATGATAATAATCACAACCAGATTAAAACATTGATCTGCCTTTAACTCAGACTTTAATTTAAGAAAATTTTCTTTGAATGTGAGCATGACCTACCTCTAATGAATGTAGTGTAGGGTTCAATGCACTTCAGCACAAGGTCAAAATCCAGTAAGGCTATTATTCTTTAACCTTACTGGATGACAATTGCTAGCCCATTAAGGAACGAATTACAGAGAAGTATAAAATTGCAGCAATAATAACTAATACTAATAGCATAGCAAAAATACTTAAACCTTCTTCTGCATCTGCTGGGTGCAATTCATCTTCATCTGCAATTTTTCTAAGTTCACCATCATAAACTTGATAGAACCAAGCTTTTTGATTAGGGTCTAATTGACGAGCATAGTCGAAAACCCGTTTCCTTTGTGCTAAACAATAATCCCCTAAATGTATTTCTTGATGGAAAATTGCTTCGTCTAATAATTTACGATGGTAATGGGCAAGTTCTATGATTTGCTCCTCTTTAGGAGGATTATCAAAAACAAAGCCATCAATAGTATTTGTCATAGTTATTCTCCTTGTCTTTTATTCTCATATTGATTTTACTCAAAATTATTTGTGAATAATGTTTAATCATGTATCCTAATAGTGAACTAATTGATGCTTCTCAATAGTTGACAAATCCATTAATTTGTAATATTAGTTTAACAATTCTAAGTTAAATTAGTTCAAAGGCAGTGGCCTTTAGAAAAAGTAATCATAATTACAATAAGGAGTTTTATATGATTCAACGTATCTCTCATCATGATTTAGAACATGTATACGCAACTGCGGTTAACACAATTCAGTCTCAAATGAATTTCCAAGATGCAGTTGCACAGTTAGAAGAAGTTGCTCGTGCTGGTCACGGTAAAGCTGCTTTGTTCTTAGCAGAACTATACTACCAAGGTTTCCGTGTTGAACGTGATTCCATGAAAGCACAATACTGGCAGAAACTAGCCACGATGCAAGCATAAAGAAACGTCACTTAGGTGGCGTTTTTTTATGCCTGTAAAAAGTTCAATATAAATTAACCATAACTATGTTCATCTTGCGCTTCGCCAAAGCTTTAGTCGCTTTGTCTTGCTCAGGTGGCTTTTTTTTATACCTATACAAAACCAAAATTACCTATTTGCCTAAAGCTTTACTTCGCCACTTCAGTCGTGAATTAGAAAGTATCCCTTATCCAGCATTTATTTGTATAGATATTTCTACTCATCAATATTTGTTTACGATTTGACACCTGTTTAAACTGAAATGTCATGTGGTTCTCTTATAATAAGCAGGACAAGTTGAAAACCTTTAAATTTAAAATGAACAGTTTAAGTAATCTACAACCGGTTTCTAAAGACTTGATGATCAAGATTTATATTTTAAGAACCATGATGTACTGCGGGGTTCTGTGGGGACTATTTGATGAAGGCTGGGCCATTAAATCAGATCAGGAAGATTTTATTTTTCCGTTCTGGCTAAATGGAGTTCAAGCACATCGATATGCCAAAACTCATTGGCCTAATTACAAGCCAAGAAAAATTACCCCAAAAGACTTTCATGAATCTTTATTACCTACTTTAACACGGTTAAAAGTCACTCCTGCTTTATTTAACTCATCTCATCGCAAGTTGAAGTTATCTACACAGCAAATGCATCATTTCTTTTTTAATCATCCAAAATGGCAGGTAGCTTAAAGTATCTTTGAGCTACCCAAGATAGCGTGCTTTTTGAACGCTTAAGCATAAAACTTATATTTGAATGACCAGCAAGTCTTTGCATTTTTCAAAAATCGAGCTAATTTAAATCAAAATGATAAAACAACAGGACAGAAGAAATGACTATCGTTGCACAAGTAATTAAGAACAAATCTGAACAAGCCATTTTTACAATTTCACCCGAAGCAACTGTCCTCGAAGCAATTACGATTATGGCCGAAAAAGGTATTGGTGCTTTAGTCGTAGCAGAAGGTGAACAAGTTGTTGGAATCCTATCTGAACGCGATTACACACGAAAAGTAACACTTATGGAGCGCTCATCTTATAGCACTACTGTTGCTGAAATTATGACAGCAAAAGTGATCACGGTAGGTTTAAATAATACGGTTGAAGAATGTTTACAGCTCATGACCGATCGTCATTTACGTCACTTACCTGTATTAGATAATGGAAAATTGGTTGGTTTCATTTCAATTGGTGATTTGGTTAAAGCCGCTATGGAAGATCAGAAAGTTTTGATTGAACAATTAAAGCAATATATTTCAGGCTAAATACAAAAATAAAAATGGGCGATTAACGCCCATTTTTATTGTCCTTAAACTTAAAGATAATTCGTAATTAATGCGACTAAACGCTCTAGCAAAATATCAGCTTGAGCTTGTGTCATGTTAATTGGCGGTAATAAACGCACCACCGAACCTGCCGTAACGTTAATAATAAGTTTGTATTCATCACGAGCAATCGCAACGAGCTCAGCACAATCTTTAGGTAATTGGATACCAATCATCATACCGAAACCACGTACTTGCACATTCTTATCCGACAATTGGGCACGTAATTGGTCAACAATATAATTACCCACTACTGCTGCATTCTCTACTGCATTTTCCTTCTGGATCGTATCAATTACCGTGTAAACCACACGAGAACCCAATACTGTACCACCATAAGTAGAACCATGACTGCCAGGCCCTAACAAGCCTACTGCTTTACCTTGAGTCATTACAGCACCCACCGGAAAACCATTACCCAAACCTTTTGCTGTGGTCAAAACATCCGGAATAATATTCGTATGTTGATACGCAAAGTATTTACCAGTACGACCATTACCAGTTTGAATTTCATCTAGCATCATTAACCAGTTATGCTGGTTACAAATTTGGCGAACTTCTTCTAAATAGCTAAATCCTTGTGGTGCAGTATTAATACCACCTTCACCTTGAATTGGTTCAATTAAAATAGCAACGATATCGGGATGTTGTAAGGCAGCCTCTTGGATGGCTTCAATATCACCAAATGGCACTCGAATAAAGCCTTCCACTAAAGGTGCAAAACCGTCTTGTACTTTCTTGTTACCAGTTGCTGAAAGTGTCGCCAAAGTACGACCATGAAATGACTGCTCAGCAACAATAATCTTTGGCAAGCTTATACCTTGTTGAGTACCAAATTTACGAGCAATTTTAATTGCCCCTTCATTTGACTCGGCGCCACTGTTTGAAAAGAAAATTTCTTCCATACCTGAAACTTCAGCAAGCTTTTGAGCAGCCGCAGTTTGCCAAGGAATTTCAAACAAATTACTCGTATGCACGAGTGAAGCTGCTTGCTCTGCAATGGCCTCTGCAATAGCTGGATGAGCGTGCCCTAAACCACATACAGCAATACCAGTGAGTGCATCTAAATATTCTGTACCATCTTGTGTATAAAGATACGCCCCTCGGCCTCGAACAAAACTGATCGCTTGGCGACCATAAGTAGCCATTAAATGTGTTGGTTGATCAGGTTGTACTGGAGCTAGGGTAATATCAGTCATCACGAACTCTGTCTGTATGAGGTTTTAAGAAGGGTTTATATAAACAAAAACTTGCACTGATGAAAAGTCTCATCATTCATTTATCTAAAATTTCGTCTGCTTTTTGCTATCGCTTCGGTTTATACAATAAAATATTGAATATTCTGTGCAACTTTAAGCAACAAGGCGGTTTGCAAAGCGATGTGAACACCCCCTATAATGCTGCAAGATTAGTTGAGGATCTATTTATGACTGAACAAGCACGTGATACTGAAGCGTTAATTCGCGATCAAATTGCGAAGCATCCCGTTTTACTTTACATGAAAGGCACTCCACAGTTTCCACAATGTGGTTTCTCTGCACGTGCAGTAGAGGCGCTCAGTCAAATTGGTCGTCCATTTGCATATGTGAACATCTTAGAAAACCCTGATATTCGTGCAACTTTACCAAAAATTGCAAACTGGCCTACTTTCCCACAATTATGGGTAAACGGCGAGCTTATTGGTGGTAGCGATATCATGCTTGAAATGTTCCAAAATGGCGAATTAAAACCATTAATCGAACAATACAGCGCAGCTCCAGAAGCTTAATAATAAAAAAGCCAATCGAAAGATTGGCTTTTTTATACTTATAAATTTAACAATCACTTATACCGACATAACGAAATAGCCCATCTACACCAAGATCTGCTTTTAAAATAGTTAAATTTTTATATGGTGTAGTCGTTATCTCATCAAAAATATTCATGTTCGGATCTTCATGTAAATCATCTACGTTTTGATTCATAACTTCTTCAAAACGGTCAGCAACAAACTCAAATCCTAAGTCCATTGCAATAAATACTGTATGTTCACAAGGTTGAACATATTGCTCTTGTGTCCAATCAATAACAGCAAGCTTACAAATCGGGCAAATAATATTAGCGGTTGCGTTCTCTAATTCAACTAACTGGTAAGACATATTATTTAAAAAATCGAGAAAAGTATATTTTAGGAGAATTAGCCTATAAGCGCCATATTTGCTTATTAATTTAAGAAAATAAATTACAAAATAATTTCAATGTAATTACAATGAGATTTCAAATTATTTAGTCCTCTCTTTTATGGTTTATTTATAAGCTTTTTACAAAAAATTAAAATCAAACTTTATCGTTGCAAAAGTAATAATGTAAAATCTTTAGTGTTGCATAAATAGGATATTTTAATGCTCACAGATCTTGATGATTTTTATTGTTTTGCCCTTGTTGTTGAGCATGGTGGTTTTAGTGCCGCCGAACGTGTTACGGATATTCCAAAATCAAAATTAAGTCGTCGTGTTTATAACTTAGAGGAAAATTTAGGGGTACGCTTAATTCAGCGCAGTTCTCGTCATTTTGCAGTTACCGATATTGGTATGGATATTTATAGACATGCCCAAGTCATGATGAATGCCGCACAAGCAGCTCATGATTTGGTTGATCACTTAAGTATTCAACCTAGGGGAGTAGTCAAAGTAAGCGTTCCTGTAGACATAGCACAAAATCAGCTACCCAAAATTTTACCGGCATTTTTAAAAAAATATCCTGAAATTCGTTTACAACTTATTGTAAGTAATCGACGCGTTGATGTAATTAATGAAGGAATTGATATTGCTCTACGGGTCAGATCTAAACTAGATGATGACCCTAGTCTGGTACTAAGACAGTTTGCACTCATAGAACAAAGTCTCTTTGCAAGCCAAGCTTATTTAAATGAGTTTGGTAATATTAAGTCACCTGATGAGTTAAGTGATCATCGTATTTTAAGCTTGTCTGAAGAGCATTTAGATCAACAATTTATATTGCATGGCCCAGACAACCAACTGAAGAAAGTGAAAGTTAGTCCAACCATCATGGGAACAAATATTTATATGCTTGCCCAACTTGCAAGTCAAAATTGTGGTATTGCCTTGTTACCTGACACAGCAGCTGAGGATTTTGTAAAATCAGGTCAACTTGTACAAATCTTGCCAGATTGGAAAGCAGCCCACGGTATATTCCATGCTGTTTATCCGTCACGAAGAGGTTTACTGCCAGCTGTACGTGTATTTATTGATTATTTGGTAGAACATCTTTCAGAACATCCATAAAACAAAGCACCATAAAAAAGTTCGATAGATTATCGAACTTTTTTTATGCATATTAAATTTCTGGATAATTTCCCACACCTTCGGGCCACGGTGTTAATAATTCAAACCCTGTATCTGTAACAGCAACCATGTGTTCCCATTGAGCAGATAATGAATGATCTTGGGTAATTACGGTCCAGCCGTCATTTAGCTCTTTTACCTGAGGTTTGCCTGCATTAACCATAGGTTCAATTGTAAAGACCATCCCTTTTTTCAAAACAAGACCTTGGCCGCGTTGTCCATAATGCAGAATATTAGGTTGTTCATGATAAACTTTACCAATGCCATGCCCGCAATATTCACGAACAATGCTATATCCTTCGCGATGAGCGACCGATTGAATAGCGTAACCAATATCCCCTAAAGTCGCCCCTGGTTTAACTACATGTATACCAGCGACCATTGCTTCATAAGTAGTTTCAACTAATTTTTTAGCATGTGGATTTACGTTACCGACATAGTACATACGGCTCGTATCACCAAAATAGCCATCTTTAATAATTGCTACATCAATATTAATAATATCGCCATCTTTTAAAATTTTATTTTGAGAAGGGATACCGTGACATACCACTTCATTGACTGAAGTACATATTGTTTTTGTGAATCCATGATAACCCACATTAGCCGGTATAACTTTTAAAGTATTTACGATGTAATCATTACAAATATTGTCTAAATATTCAGTTGTTACACCTGGCTTAACATACTCCCCTATCATTTCTAAAACTTGTGCAGCCAAACGCCCAGAAACTCTTAATTTTTCTAGATCTTGTTCAGTTTTAATTGTAACAGTAGAAGCTCTCATTCAATTTTATCCTCGTAGGCACTGCTTTTACCACGCCCACAAAAATGTTAGTTAATTTAGAATATTTTAGAATGGATATAGGATAGGCGGAAAGCTTTAAATGTCCAAATATTCAACATTCATAATAGAAATTTATATTTTCATTTTTACACAATTTCTTTAAAAAGTCAGACCTAAAAAATGTTTTCTTTATTTCTTTCAATGAGTTTTCAAGTAGATAACTTAACCAGTTGATATTTTTAATATCTCTGGATGATTGATACGGCCTAAAAAAAAGCTTTTTCACATAAAATAGCGCTTGATCATGATCTCTTTTGCTCTAAAATTCTTTCTTTTTTGTTAAATTTAATTTATGCAACAGCTTCGTACCGGAGATATTATTGCCTTAGGTTTTATGACCTTTGCCCTCTTTATTGGGGCTGGCAATATTATCTTTCCTCCCATTGTCGCTCAACAAGCTGGTGATCATGTATGGCTAGCAGCTATAGGTTTTTTGATTACTGCCGTTGGCTTACCTGTAATTACCATTATGGCCCTCTCTCGTATGCAGGGTTCCATTGAAATTATTAGTTCACCGCTAGGTCGTATCGCAAGTCTAATCTTAACTGTAGTTTGTTATCTATCAGTTGGCCCTTTATTTGCTACACCCCGCACCGCAACAGTTTCTTATGAAATTGGTTTCTCATCTTATTTTGGAACGTCTAGCAGTAGCCTTTTAATTTACAGTGCAATTTACTTCGCATTTGTAACTGTCGTTTCTTTATATCCGAACAAGCTTTTAGACACAGTTGGACATGTTCTAGCTCCTCTGAAAATTATCGCTTTAGCAATTTTAGGTATTGCAGCGGTTATGATTCCTGCGGGTTATGTTCCTGCTCCAATTAATCATTACGTTAACTCTCCTGTTTCAGAAGGTTTCGTAAATGGTTATCTCACCATGGATACTTTAGGTGCCTTAGTATTTGGTATCGTCATTATTCAAGCGATCTATTCGCGTGGTGTTACTGATAACAAACTAGTGACCAAGTATGCAATTATTGCCAGCCTTATTTCTGGTGTAGGGCTTACTTTAGTTTACTTAAGCTTGTTTAAATTAGGTTTGGGTAGTCATGAAGTCGCTCCTAATGCAGCAAATGGTGCTGTAATCCTACATGCATATGTTCAACATGCTTTTGGGAATATGGGTTCACTCTTCTTAACAGGTCTCATTTTCTTAGCATGTATGGTTACTGCAATTGGTTTAACTTGTGCATGTGCTGAATATTTCGCTCAACTTACTAAGTTGCCATATAAGCTTTTAGTTTTCATCTTGGTTGGTTTCTCTTTCATTATTTCCAACCTTGGATTGACTAAGCTAATTGCCGTATCCGTACCTGTCTTGAGTGCAATTTATCCGCCTGCAATTGTAGTTATTATGCTCAGTTTCTTCTGGAAATTTTGGCATAAACCATCTTTTATTGTCGGTTCAGTAACAAGCATTGCTTTAATTTTCGGAATTATTGACGGGCTTAAGGTTGCAGGCTTTGGTGATTACCTCCCTAATTTCCTTCAACACTTACCGTTAAATGAACAAAACTTGGCATGGTTGATCCCATCTTTAGTTGTTCTTGTAGTGACTACTCTTATCGACAAAGTTAAACATAAAAGCATTTAATCTGATGTTTTTTTGAAATCGAGTTTTACCCAAACATGATTTTATATATTGAATAAAATGCTGCGTTTACCCAACCAGCATTTTATTTCTAACATCAGCATTTAGTGACAATTCAACTATAGATATAATTAATTTTTACTGTAATATTACACTAAAATAATTTTTAGCTTACTCAGGAAAGAAGAGCATAAATGAAAAGTAAATATTATTTAACATTAGCAGATGCTGAGTTTTTAATGGAAGAAGCTCAGAAATATGCAATTGAACACAACTTTAAAGTCAGTATAGCCATTGTTGATGAAACAAGCTCTTTATTACTTATGAAACGTCTAGATGGCGCTTCTCCTCTCACCACGCATCTTTGCTTAGAAAAAGCTAAATGCTCATCAATGAGCGGTCGTCCTTCAAAATTTTACGAAGAGCTTCTTCAAAATGGTCGTCTTGGTTTCTTGAGTATGCCAAGTGCTAAAGGTATGCTAGAAGGCGGAAAAGCGATTATTTATGAAGGCCAGATTTTAGGCGCGATTGGTGTTTCAGGTGTTCAATCTTTTGAAGATGCTGAAATTGCTCAACACGCTATTGATGTTTTTTTAAAAAAACAAAGTAGCTAAAGCAAATTTAAAGAACAGAGAAATTATTACACTTTTCATTTAAATAATTTCTCTGTTCTAAAAAAGTAATTATTTTATACAAAAATATTTAATATTTACTTTTTTAATACCTTAACCATTTATAAACATAGAAGTTTTTATAAAACTGTTCAAAAAATTTTCTATTGACTATTGAATTAAGCTAAAAATACAAGTACAACATTAAACTTATTCTTGACTAAAACATTCGGTTTTAGCGCAACCACAAGGAGGGATGGAGATGTTATCATTACATTTCAACAAACAAGTCTTCATTAACACTCTGAACAGCAAAGATTCAGTTGTTTATGGAGTAACGACGCTTGCTCTTATGCTGACTTTACTGTTTCAAGGTATGATTAAAGGGAATCTGAAACCCGAATACTTTATGTATGCCATGGTTGTTTCTTTTGTATTTTGTGTATGGGCCTTTGTCGACCACAAAATGCGAAAATTAGCTAAAAGACGACTTAGTCAACAGAAATAAGAATTCTAAAAATGGATGAGCGATCATCCATTTTTATTTGCTTAAAAACAATAAAATTGTCCCCATCACTAAAATAGCAGTTGCTAATAGCTCAGTAATAATTAAAGCGAACATCATAAACGTCATCAACCATGTAGGTAAACTGAAATGCCCTAACCTATGAGGTTGTTTAAACTGATTGGTCGTATCCTGCAAAAATCCGTGGATGATATAAACTAAAATTGAGAAACTAAAAAACAGTATATTTGCCAATACACACCATAAAGCAATATCTTCATTTAAAATCGTGAAATAGCTCAATACAGCCAGAATAAGTGTGGCTGCTGCATAAAGCAAACTGCTTCTATGTGCAATATCTACATAATAATGTGCACGGCTTAATTCGGAACGGCGTATTTGCGAATATTTCCATACTCCAGTTAACATTCCTATCCATAAAAAGACGCCACTAAAGACAATAGCCAGCTGTACAGCTTTTGATAAATCCATAATTTCCATTATTCGTTTTATTAAGATTTGTTGAGCTATATAACATAAATCTTGACTTTATAGTCACATTTTAATCAAGTTCCTTTTTAGAACTAATATATATTAAGATAAATGATTAGCCAATTAACTTTAAATCTATGGATAAGACTTTTGAATCTTTTTGGATTACCTGTAAAGATGGTTATCAGCTTGCAGCTCAATTTTATCCTGCTCAAGAAAAGAAAGCTGAATACCCTATCCTGATTTGTCCAGCAACAGGTATAACTAAAAACTTTTATCACTCTTTCGCAACGTGGTTAAGCCAACAAGGCTATGATGTATTGAGTTTTGACTTCCGTGGTATTGGCGAGTCCCTACATGGAGCTTTAAAACAAAGTACCGCAAGTATTACCGACTGGGGAACACTTGATATTCCTGCTGCAATTGATGCTTTATTAATAAAAACAAAAGCAAATCAAGTTATTCTTATTGGACATAGTGCTGGCGGACAACTACTAGGAGTCGTACCTAACTATAATAAAGTCGCAAAAGTGATAACGGTTGCAGGCTCAACTGGACATATTAAAGGCCTTAAAGGAAAAACCAAGGTTTTAGCGCCAGTTATGTTTAATCTTATCTTCCCTATTTCTAGTCTTGTTAAAGGTTATGGAGCAACTCAATTCATTGGTATGGGAGAAAACCTACCTAAAAAAGTTGCTCAACAATGGCGAGAGTTTTGTAGCCGTCCTGGATATGTAAAAAATGCCATAGGCAAGACAATTTTCCATGATTTTCATTTAGATATTCAATGTCCAATTACTGCTATTTGGGCTGATGATGATGAGATTGCAACCAAACGTAACGTACAAGAATTATTAAGTTTATATCCAAATGCAAATAAAAAAATGATTGAGCTTAGCCCAAAAGATTTAGGCTATAAATCAATTGGCCATATGCTGTTATTTAAAAAATCACATCAAAAACTTTGGTCTATTTTAGAACAAGAAATTAAACATTAATCACTGCTTTTATTTTCGCCTCTAAGTCAGTAATCCGGCTTAGAGGTTTTTTTGTATTAAAAACGAGCAGCTTTTTACTTAAATGCGTCGATATACCGTTAAAGTTCTGCTAAGGTAATTCATCTGAAGCTGTTGTCAAAAAACAGGTATATTTACTTGTTTAATGCAAACAGCTTCTTTTTTTCTGTTTTAGCTAAAGCCAAAGAAATTGTTCAAGGATAATTATGCTAGCACTAGAGCCTCAACATATTCATATGAATCAACATGCTGTTGATAAAACACATGCATTAAAGTGTCTAGTAGATATATTAGAAAAAGATGGGTTAGTTACGCCTGAATATATAACGGGACTCATCAATCGTGAACAACAAAGCGCGACTTATTTAGGCCAAGGCATTGCCATTCCTCACGGTACTCCTCAATCACGTGAATATATTTTAAAAACAGGGATTCGCTTAGCCCATTTCCCCGAAGGTGTGATCTGGGATGGAGAAAATAAAATTTATTTAGCTGTAGTGATTGCAGCAAAATCTGATGAACATTTGCAAGTTTTGCAAATTCTTACTCGTGCATTAATGCATGACGTCAGTGAACAAGTAAAGAATGCTTCTAAACCTGAGCAGATTATCGAATTACTACAAGCTCAGCCATTATCTTTAGCGCTTCATGAAAATCTTATTCAAACCGAAATCGACGCACAAGATATCGAAGATTTATTTTGGGCAGCTTCTCAAACACTCAAAAAACATAATTTTGTAAAATGTGGTTTTCTAAGTTCACTTGATCCAGAACAAGCCATTCAACTGCAAGATCAAATCTGGTCCATTTCTAGCAATCACTTTGTTCAGCAACCAGCTATTAGCATTACTAAACCATCACAGGCTTTAGAGCTAAATGGTAAAAAGCTGAACACCCTCGTTTGTATAGCAGCCAATGACCAACTCGATAATGAAAGATTTAATCGTTTAATTGATATTTTATTTAATCCTGAGCAAGTTGCCGAGCTAGATAAAACTCAAACTCCAAACGAAATTGCAAAAATTATTGGAGCTGACGTTGTTCCTGACTGGCCTCAACGTTCAGTAGTGCTGGCAAATGCACACGGCTTACATGCCCGACCAGCTACACACCTTGTCAATCTTACAAAAACCTTTCAAGGCGATATCCAAGTTGCAGTAGACGATGGTAGCTTTGTTTCTGCCAAAAGTTTAACTCGTCTTTTAGCATTAGGTTGTAAGCGTGGCCAAACTCTACGTTTTATCGCTGAGCCAGAAACCGATGCCGTAGAGGCTTTAGATCAAGTTATTTTGGCAGTGCAGCAAGGCTTAGGTGAAGAAGTTGAAGCGCTACCTGTAACCAGTGAAATACCTGACCAGCTCCCTGCCCAAACGGCAATATCAAATGCTACGACATTGGGTAACAATACGGGAATTGCAGCATCAAGTGGCTTAGCTTTTGGACCTGTCCATGTGATTAAACCAAAGGTTTATCAATATGAACGTATGGGTTCAGGCGTAAAAGTCGAGAAAGAAAATTTAGATATTGCCCTACATGCAGTAAAAAACAATATTCACCAAGTCATAGCCAAAGCCGATGCTTCTGAAATTAAACAAATCTTTCGAGCTCACCTAGAAATGCTTGATGATCCTGATTTAATTAATGGTGTATATCAAAAAATTTATCAAAATTTATCAGCACCAGCTGCGTGGCATGAACATATTGAAGCTGCAGCTAAAGCACAGGAAGCTCTACCAGATCGTTTACTCGCTGAACGCGCAACAGACCTACGCGACATTGGCGACAGAGTTTTAACCCAATTATGTGGTGAAGTGGTTATTGAAGAGCCTAAAGAGCCTTATATTCTAATCATGCATGACGTGGGGCCAAGTGATGTCGCTCGTCTCAACAAAGACCGTGTCGCAGGTATTCTAACTGCTATAGGTGGTGCAAGTGCGCATAGTGCAATTGTCGCACGTGCTTTAGGCATTCCAGCTATTGTTGGTGCTGGTGAACAAGTCCTAGAAATTGATCCGAAAAGCACTTTACTTATTAATGGTGATACGGGAACTTTTGTTTTAGATCCAAATGCGGCACAAATCGAACAGGCTAAGCAAGAGCGTGAGCAACAGCGTCAAATTCGTGAAGAAGCTGAACGTCATAGCCACGAGCCAGCAATTACCTTAGATCAACACCAAATCGAAATTGCAGCCAATTTGGGTAAAGTTCAAGCGACAGCACAAGCAGTAGAATGTGGTGCTGAAGCAATTGGCCTACTTAGAACCGAACTTGTTTTTATGTCTCATAGCAGTGCACCTAACGAGGCTGTTCAAGAAGCTGATTACCGAGTTGTATTAGATGCACTTGCAGGTCGCCCGCTTGTGGTACGTACATTAGACGTAGGTGGTGATAAACCTTTACCTTACTTACCAATTGCTGAAGAAGAAAACCCATTCTTAGGTTTAAGAGGAATCCGTTTAACTTTAAGACGCCCTGAACTTTTAAAACAGCAATTAACCGCTCTACTAAAAGCATCTGATAATCGTCCGTTACGAATTATGTTCCCTATGATTGGACGCGTTGAAGAATGGCGTGCTGCCAAGGCAATTCTTGACGAAGTAAGAGCCCAACATCCATGTGACAATTTACAAGTTGGCATTATGATTGAAGTTCCGTCTGCTGCTTTACTTGCACCGGTTCTTGCACAAGAAGTCGACTTTTTCAGTATCGGCACAAATGACCTGACACAATATACTTTAGCGATTGACCGAGGCCACCCAATACTCTCAGCGGAAGCAGACGGATTACATCCAAGTATTCTTAATTTGATTGATCAAACAGTGAAAGCTGCTCACAAACATGGTAAATGGGTAGGAATCTGTGGTGAGCTTGCAGCAGATCCTAAAGCTGTACCTATTCTCATGGGATTAGGTGTAGATGAACTGAGTATGTCCCCAAATAGCATTCCTTTGGTAAAAGCTCAAATCCGTACACTAAGCTATAGCCATGCTCAAAAGCTTGCGCAACAAGCTTTAATATGCGATAGCGCCCCTGCTGTGCGCCAGCTATCTGAACAAGACTTATAAGATTGGGAATAGTAATGGCTAAAATTTTAACAATTACTTTAAACCCTGCAATTGATGTAACCATTCAACTGAATGAGTTATTAGTAGGAGAAGTGAACCGACAAGAGTCGGTAGAAATACATGCGGCTGGCAAAGGCCTTAATGTTGCTCAAGTATTAAAAGACTTAGGTCATGATGTAATCGTAACCGGCTTTTTAGGTGAGCATAATCGACAAATTTTCGATACACATTTTGCACAGGCTCAATTTCAACCTGAGTTTATTTATATTGATGGTGAAACACGTCAAAATATAAAAATTGCAGAGCATTCTGGGCGGATGACAGATTTAAATGGCAAAGGTTTCTTTGTTTCTGAAACAGACAAACAAAGCCTATTTAATAAGATTGAAGCTCTGTTACCACAAGTCGAGGTTGTTGCAATAGCTGGTAGCCTCCCGCAAGGTTTTAGTATTGATGAGTTACAACAACTTATTCAACTGATCAAAAAAAATAATAAGAAAGTTGCCCTAGATACCAGTGGTAAAGCATTGGTTGCTGCAATTGAATGTCAACCTTGGATGATCAAACCGAATACCGATGAGTTGGTTGAAAGTTATCAACGTCCAGCAACAAGCTATGCTGAACAAAGAGAACTTTTTGATAGCTTAACCAATATTGAGCATGTGGTTATCTCAATGGGTGAAGATGGCGTAAATTGGTTACACGCCACTCACCCCTTACATGCTCAAGCACCAAAAGTTATCGTAAAAAGTACAGTAGGCGCTGGTGATTCACTCTTAGCCGGCATGATCCATGGGCTTGTTAACCAACTGCCTCCTGAAGAGACCTTAAAAACTGCGACAGCCATTGCAAGCCATGCTGTAACACAAATTGGTTTTCGAATCCCTACTTCTGAGGTTCTAAAACAATTAAAAGCACAAACTATTATCAATTCATTGAGTGAATCTGATGCAAACTGCTAAACATTTATTATTTGTCACTAATAGTCCGCAACAGCAAGTCAATGCTTTAATCTTGGCTCGTAAACTTGCTTTAGTCGCAACCCAACACGGCTATAAACATAGTGTCATTTCACTCGATGAGTTTGAATCAAGCGATCATTTTGATCATGTCATTATTATTGGACAGCAACCTAAAAATCTAAATATTTTTGGTCAAAACGCTTTATCTTTAGTTTCTATTGAAGATATTAAAGATGATGCAGACAAAGCACTTTTAACGGCACTTGAACACTCAAAACCAGCAAATGAGTGGGAACAAAAACCTAAGCAAGCTTCAAATACCGCAACTCATTTTGTTGCCATTACTGCTTGCCCAACTGGAGTTGCCCATACATTTATGGCAGCTGAAGCGTTACAACAAGGTGCAGAAAGACTTGGGTATCAAATCGATGTAGAAACTCAAGGTTCTGTAGGTGCGAAGAATATTTTATCACCTCAAGCGATTGCTGATGCCGATATTGTTATTCTTGCTACTGACATTGAAGTCAACACTGACCGTTTTGTAGGTAAGCGTGTCTATAGATGTAGCACTGGTTTTGCTTTAAAACAAACCGACAAGGCTTTTGCTGAGGCAATTGCTAATGCTCAGGTTTTAGAACAAGGTAAACAGCAAGCAACAACGGAAAATAAGGATAAAACTGAAAAAGTTGGTGTATATAAACACTTATTAACTGGTGTTTCTTATATGCTGCCTATGGTTGTTGCGGGTGGCTTGCTAATTGCACTTTCTTTATGTTTTGGCCTAAATGCAGCAGAACAAGCTGGTAGTCTGCCAGCCATATTAAAACAGATTGGCGCAGCAGCATTTACCCTCATGGTACCCATGCTGTCGGGTTATATTGCATATTCCATTGCAGATCGCCCCGGTCTTGCACCAGGTTTAATCGGGGGATTATTGGCAGCACAGTTACAAGCAGGTTTTTTAGGCGGTATTGTTTCTGGTTTCCTTGCAGGTTATATCGCGTTATTTATAGCTAAAAAAGTTAAGCTCCCAACTAGTTTAGAGTCTCTTAAGCCCATTTTGATTATTCCATTATTAGGAACATTATCTGTTGGGCTGATTATGTTCTATGTGGTAGGTCAACCTGTAGCGCATATTTTTGAGTTAATGAAAGATTTCCTCAACAATATGGGCACAACAAATGCTGTATTAATGGGAATTATTCTGGCAAGTATGATGTGTATTGATTTGGGCGGACCAATCAATAAAGCTGCTTATGCTTTTACAGTCGGACTACTTACTACCAATACCTATATGCCAATGGCAGCCACGATGGCAGGCGGTATGGTTCCTGCAATTGGGATGGCAATTGCAACTTTCCTCGCTAGAAATAAATTTAGTACTGGTGAAAAAGATGCAGGTAAAGCTGCATTTGTGCTTGGTTTATGCTTTATTTCAGAAGGTGCAATTCCATTTGCAGCAAAAGATCCAATGCGCGTTATTCCAACCTGTATTCTAGGTGGCGCAGTAACTGGTGCATTAGTTGCTTTATTTCACTGTGAGCTTGTGACTCCACACGGCGGTGTATTTGTACTACTGATTCCAAATGCAATCAATCATGCGTGGTTGTATCTTGCAGCAATTGCGGCTGGAAGTATCGTAACGGGAGTAAGTTATGCCATCATTAAAAAGAATCAAGAAGAAAAATTATTAACAAACTCATAATTTAAAAAGGGAGAATATAGATTCTCTCTTTTTATTAGTACTCAGTTTTATAGATTAATTTGAACGGCATGTGTCATCAGTTGTTCTAAAGTAAAACACTAAAAATTTAATTTGAAGCCACACTCATCTTTTAATTTCAAAATTTGTAGAACTACATTTGAATCTTTGAAAAATAATTACCCCTTATTCACACAAATAATTTTAACATTTAAAATCAACAACTTAAAGACAAATATTCATTAATTTTATAGATAATTCATCAATCATGTTAAATGTATGGTAAATTTTCATCTTCAAAAAATCAATTAAACATATGATTAATTTAAATATTTACTTATTGAATGGATTTATTTTTTTAAGTTATGACTTTGTAGACAAAAAATTTTGATAGAAATGTCACGTTCAAAACGAGTTTTTTTTTCTACGATTCTCATGCTAACAAATATCGTTCATTTTACGACCAAGCGAGTAGCCAAGTTCAAATAAACGGTAAGGAATAAGTTTTATTAGAAGAGGAAAATTTATAGTTTGTCCTTGTTAATCAAACAATATAAATTTTGCTCATGACTTAAAGTCCTGATATAACTTGCTTAGTGAAACTATATTTTTCCACTATTAAAATAAGTTTCATAAAATGCGATCCACCAAGGTATGGGGAAAAGTCAATGACAAAGAAGTATGCGCGTTTTTTACCTACAACAGAATCTTTCACTCTTGAAGATTTTCCATATTATTGGATTACTCAGGTCCATGCTCAATATGTACAAAATATTGATAATGCCCTCAAAAAATATGGCCTAGATAATTCACGTCGTCGTATTATGCTTGCGCTAAGTAGTAAACCTCACGCTAGCGTATCAGAGCTATCTAATATGATTATTTCAAAAATGTCGACTACCACTAAAATTGTTTATCGCTTAAAAGATGAAGGCTTAGTTGAAACCTATTCTTGTCAATCAGATGGTCGTATTACACGTGTATATCTTACCGAACGTGGTACAGAAATGATTAATAAAATTAATGATCTAACGAGCGTAGTACTTGAACAATCATTCGAAGGTATCACCCCTCTTCAACTAGAAAAAATGATGGAAAGCTTAAAATTGCTTTTAAAAAATCTTTCTCGATAATAGTTGTTTTTAACATTTTAAAACGATTAATTCTCAAGCTCTCTCATGAGAGCTTTTTTATTATTTTCTCTTATGTTTACAGGAATATAGACTTCATAAAGTAATCAATTAAACACTATGCTTGTTGACTTGTTCCTTCAACTCCAGTAGAAACTCTCTCTTAATATCTCTAACGTAATTTTAGGAAAAAATGGCTAAAAGAAAATATAAGAGTGATAAGTTTCAAGTACGTCGTATTAACCGTCAATGGTGGGTACTTGAAAAAGATTTAGAAACTAACTGTTACAGCAAGCATGAACAGGTAGCTACTAAGACATTAGCTAACAATTATGCTGACGATTATATAGAGCAGTATTATATGAACCTCTACATTCAACAACAGTTGAAAAAACCGGAAACCGTATAAAAAGCCTCCATGGCTTTTTTTATTTATAATTTAATAAGTTAAATAAAATTAAAATAATAAAATTTTGACATAAAAAAAACCTACATCTTGGGGAAAATGTAGGCTATAAAATGCACAAAAAGGAATTATATATCCTTTTTGATGAAAAGAATTCTACGATAATATAAGACCTTATTTTATATTACTTTTGTAAAGTTAATAGTATTTATTGTATTAACCTCTAATAACTTAAATGCTTTTTCTTTATAAATTTTTTCTCATACATATTTAAATTAATTAACTCTTCACGAGTTAAAATGTTTTTGATGTATGAGTTTTTTATAAAAAACGCTATTTGAATTTTATAAACAACTGTTTTAACAAGTTTTTTACAAAAATACGCATAATTTTTTCAAGTTAAAATTCTATATTTCATAATCTTTAGGAGATTAAAAGTTAATAAATAACATATGCATAGAGGATTAATAAAATTTTTATTTAAAAAAAAACTTTATTCGAGATGAAAAAAACATCAAATATTAATTTTTTATAGCTTTTGTGGTGACGACACAACTATTACAATACAGTTTATAAATAGTTTAACTCTTCAGCAGTTTTAGGCATGTTATGACTTCAATGTCGAACACTACCCAAAAGCATTTTATTGTTGAGCAGTTTCCTTTACCGACTTGGGTCAGTGATGAAAAAGGCTTAATTTTATACTGCAATACGGAGTGTACAAAGTACTGGCGCGATACTTCTCCTCCATTGTTTCAACAATGGCTAGATTTCGTGTACCCTGCCGATTTAGAAGAAGTTAAAAACAACTGGTTAGATGCGATACGACTCCGATCAAGAATTGAATTTAAATGCCGTCTTTTGCATAAAACCCATTATTATCGATGGTGTAAAATTTCTATTCAATTGTCGAAATACCATGAATCTTCTCAAGAAAATGAATGGTTTATTAGTTTTCTAGATATTGACCAAGATATACAAGAGCAGCAAAGCTTACGAAAAGATATCGATATACAAAATCAAATGCTCGATATCAGTGTCGATTGTATTAAGGTTTTAAATACAGATGGCACTGTATCTCATATGAATAAATCAGGATGCCTTGCATTAGGTATACCTGTAGATGAAAAAAAATTTGGCATGAGATGGTTAGATCTTTTACCCCCTCATATTCGTAAACGTGGAAGAGTTGCTTTAAAAAAAGCCCTACAAGGTAAAGTAGCCCGATTCGCCGGCATGAGTTGTTTACCAAATCAAGAGCCTGAGTATTGGGATAATATGCTCACCCCAATTCAACATACAAACGGCGAAATTATTCAGATATTGTGTGTTTCGCGAAATGTCACTCAACAGTATCTTACCGAAAACCGTCTAAGAGATATTAGCGAGAGAGATGAACTTACAGGATTATTTAATAGACGTTCATTTAAGCTACAACTAAAACGCACCCTAGCCTACTCAAGAGAAACCCAAACCAGTGTAGGGCTACTTTTAATTGATCTAGATCATTTCAAGCATATTAATGACACTATAGGTCATAGTGCTGGTGACCACTTATTAAAAATACTTTCTAAACGTTTTAATCAGTGCGTAGACCCTGAAAGATGTTCAGTTGCCAGATTAGGTGGTGATGAGTTTGCAGTTATTGTTAGCCATTTAGAAAATGAGAATGATGTTCGTGAACTTGCTGAAGTATTGCTTCAACAACTCAATCAACCCATTACATATGCTGGGAATGTGCTTAACGGCGGCATGAGCATCGGCTGCGCCATTTACCCTCAAGATGCAGTTGATCAATCGAGCTTATTAAGTTGTGCCGATATGGCATTACATGACTTAAAAGCCCGTGGTCGTGGCGGCATACGTATGTATAACCCAAGTATGATGCAGTTAACCGAGGCAATCGCCTCTCAACTCAACATTGCTCGCCAGCTTATTCGTCATCATACCATTCAGCCCTACTATCAACCCAAAGTCGATCTAAAAACTCATGCTGTAGTGGGCTTTGAAGCATTACTCCGCTGGCATACGACTTCGGCCCAAAGAGGTTTGCCTTCTCAGATTGCTGAAGCTTTTAAAGACTACGATTTAGCCAGTAAAATTGGTGAAATCATGCAACAACAAGTTTTGCATGATATTGCTAAATGGATAAAATTAGGTTTTGAGCCGCTTCCTGTTTCTCTAAATGCCGCACCAGTTGAGTTCTTAAGAGATAACTATGCTGAACGTTTATTAAAAAAGATTAATCAACTTGAAATTCCAACCTATTTAATTGAAATAGAAGTTACTGAACATATGCTGGGTGACCGTGGTTCTGAATATGTTATTCGCGCACTCAATAAACTAAAACAGCATGGAGTACGCATTGCTTTAGATGACTTCGGAACAGGTTTCTCTTCTTTAACACATATAAGAGACTATCCAATTGATTGCTTAAAAGTTGATTGTAGTTTTATACAAAAGATGCAACATGATCCATCCATTTATGCAATTGTTCAGGCAATTGGCTTACTTGCTCCAAATCTCTCACTCGGATTAATTGCAGAAGGTATTGAAACACCAGAACAAGAAGAATTACTTCTTCAATTTGGATACAACATAGGGCAAGGTTTTTTATTTGAATCAGCTATTGACGCTAATCAGGTGATCTCTATTCTTAAACAGGGTCAGGCTTATCTAGAAAGTCACTATTCTATGAATTAGTCATTTACCTTACACACTAAAAACAAACAATAAAAATTATAAAATTGGCGATAATATAACCATAACGATAACAAGTTTAGGTTCTTCAACAATAAATATTGTCACAAGACAATAAGGAGCAATATATGAGTTATCACCATATTTTAGTTCCGGTCGATGGTTCTCCTACTTCACTTATTGCTGTTAATCATGCTGCAAGTCTTGCTAAAGCCTTTAGTAGTAAAGTTACTTTGGTATATGCGCTCACTATTGATCCATTTATTTCAGTTGAAATTATTGATAGTACAGAAATTGCGCAAGATTATTTTAATAAAGCGAGAGCTTCGATTCAGAGCATTTTAGATCAAGCTAAAGAACAATTTAGCCAACATGGAATTTCTGTTGAAACCAAAATTGTTGAAGGTCAAACAATTCATACAGAAATCATCAAAGCAGCAACTGAGCTAAAAGCTGATTTATTAGTGATTGGTTCTCATGGGCGAAAAGGTTTTAAAAAGTTCTTCTTAGGAAGTGTAACTCAAGCACTCTTAGGAGAAATTCATGTGCCAGTATTGGTCGTAACTGAATAAATATAAACCTTTATATAAAAAACCCAGCTATATAGCTGGGTTTTTTGAAATAAGTTACTTACCGTTATATGTAAATTTAATGAGAGAACCAGGATTCTCTAAAGTATGAGTGACTGAACCATCATCTTTTTGTACATTTCCCGCTGTATCAGTCAGCACATATAAGGTATTACCTTCTGGACTAGCGATGACATCACGATAACGGTTATTGCTTTTAAACATTGGGATAGCATCATCCAAAGTCGTGCTATATGTCGGGTCCAATTTAATACGGAAAATCACCCCACGTTTTAAAGATGGGACCAATAATGTATTTTCCCACCCTGGAATCGCTTTTTTGCCTCCCGTATATACATATGCCGATGACGGAGCAACCGTTGGCCAGCAAATATATGCCATCTCACCACAAGTAGGGTCATTATAGTTATAGGTATCTTGTACTGTATATAAAGTTTTCAAAGGTGGCACAAAGTTTTTACCACTCCATTCAGACTCTTTAGTCACAGGAACACCTGTTGCTACTTTTATCCCGTTTTGAGCTAAATCTTTAATTTGTGATTTATTGGTTGCTGCCGAATAGTTTGCATAGGCATAACCACTGTCATCTTTATAACCAGCTACATTTGGCCAGCCATAGTTACCACCTTTTAATACAAGGTTAATTTCATCATCAGAATTTGGCCCTTGCTCAGATTGTAAAAGCTTTCCATTTGGAGCAAATGCTAAACCTTGTGGATTACGGTGCCCTAAAGTGTAGATATGACTCACTACGCCGTTAAAGCTTGGATTATCTTTAGGAATACTGCCGTCCAGATTTAAGCGTAATACTTTACCCATATATGTATGGTAGTCTTTACTATTGAGCTCTTGCTGAGTCGGAGTATGCTGTGCCTGATTCGGTAAGAACAGATAAGCTAACTGATTACGACCTTGGTCACCAATCGTATAGTAGATTTTTTGGTCTGGACCAATGACGAGACGACCAGACTGATGATCTTTTGATGACGGTAAACCTGCAATCAAATCAATAGGCTTTTCAAATGTATCTGTAGTTTTATTATAGGTATATCTACGAATAATCGTCTGATTAGGTAACTCTTTATCTGTAGAGTTTGAATTTTTAAAAGTGCCTGAAATATAGATATAAGGGTTATGTTTAAAGTCAGGATGAAAAGCAAAGCCTAACAAACCATTTTGCCCATCAGCATCACTCACAATTTCAGGAACCTGAAATACTATTTTCGCGCTACCAGATTCAGGATTTACTCTTAAAATTTTGCCAGTTGCCCGTTCGGTTAACCAAATTTGATTATCTGGCCCCCATAACAAAGCATGTGGTTTATTTAAGTTGGACAGAATCACTTTTTTGTCAAAATTTTCTGTTTTCGCTTTAGCGAATTGAGCAGGTGTCAGAGGTATATCTGCAAATGCCGTATGAAACGTAAATAGTTGCGCAGCACCTAAAAGAGTGATTTTTGCTAATAAATGTTTATTCATAGTTCCACCTTATAAAGTTTTCTAAAGAGCTACTTAAACCGCTGAAAACATTGGTTTGTATACGTTCTCTATATCTTTTGTATTATGATGATTAGCTCATTTATTAAAATCCAAATTTCTGCAAGGCTCTGTTGCATAAAAGTAGCTATTCAAAACAAATGAATATCTTATAAGTTGCCTTATAAATCATTGATCTCATTTTTAATGATAAATAATTTGAAAGAAAGCTTTAACAAAGTAATTGAAAAGTAAAATTTAATACTCAAATAGACAATTCAATCTATAAAAATATACATACCATACAGTTAAAAGATCCAAGCTAAAGGTTAAGGATCCTTACAAATCGAATTTCGTTATGTGTGCAAATTTTAAACCCCTTAAGAGAGAGCATTCTTATCAATTAGACTTACTTGAACCCACCTTTGATTACAAATCAGATGTCTATCCAAGTGATGATTGCCCAATAATCTTATCTCATCAAAATGAATGGGAATGGCGAAAAGTTAAATTTGGAATGTTGCCACCATATGCGAAAGAAGTTTCATTTAAATATGCAACTTATAATGCAAGAACTGAAACGGTTGATCACAAACGTTCATTTAAACATGCCTGGTCAAATGATCAATTTGGCCTAGTTCCTGTTGAAGCTATTTATGAACCGAAATATATCAATGGTAAAGCACATTGGTATGGCATCTTTCGTCAAGATGGAAAGCCATTTACGCTTGCAGCAATTTATGAAGAAACCATAATTGATGAGCAGAAAGTTAGAACAATGTCACTATTAACAATCAATGCAGATCGACATTCTTTTATGAAGCAGTTTCATAAACCTGACGATGAAAAACGTTCAATTATTGTAATACCTGACCATCTTAGAAAAGATTGGTTAAATTGCAAACACACCGACGCTCCTGACTTTTTCTTAGATATGCCATTAAATGAATTTACGTCTCTGCCTAAAGCAGAAATGAACAAATCATAAAATAGTTAGATGCCTAATAAGTGAAAGTAGCAAGCTTAAATGGCTCCCCCTAGAAACTTATGTTATCCTTCGTACCTCTTTAAAACTTCAAATTTTCATTATCCATGACACTTACGCCACCTTAAGTTTATTTACCCTTCTCCTTTGTAAATAACTCATCACTGTCTAGTGATATGGTGTAGTCGCTTGTGTGTTGGTATATCACATCACTAGCCTTTCTAAAATTTAAAATTCTAGGCTATTTCCATGTTAACGAATCTTCGAGAACAATGGTTCTCTAATGTCCGTGCAGATATTCTTTCTGGGCTTGTTGTTGGTCTGGCTTTAATTCCAGAGGCGATTGCCTTTTCAGTTATTGCAGGTGTAGATCCCCAAATCGGTTTATATGCGTCTTTTTGTATTGCGGTTATTATTTCTTTTGTAGGTGGCCGTCCTGCCATGATTTCGGCAGCAACGGGCGCTATGGCCTTAGTCATGACGACCCTAGTGAAAGAACATGGTCTTCAGTATTTATTCGCAGCTACTATTTTGACGGGTGTCATACAAATTATAGTAGGATATCTTAAGCTTGCTAAACTCATGCGCTTTGTCTCTAAATCGGTTGTGATTGGTTTTGTAAATGCTCTCGCCATACTCATTTTTATGGCCCAGCTTCCAGAACTAGTCAATGTAAGTTGGTACGTCTATCTATTAGTCGCTATTGGTTTAGCAATTATTTATCTATTCCCTTATGTACCAAAGCTTGGAAAAATTTTTCCATCTCCCCTTATATGTATTGTTATAGTCACATTACTTGCTATCTTTTTGGGCCTTGATGTGCGAACAGTTGGCGATATGGGAGCACTACCAAATACTCTACCTATTTTTTTAATTCCGGATATTCCTCTTAATTTAGATACACTTCTTATCATTCTTCCTTATTCATTGGCGTTAGCTGCAGTTGGCTTACTTGAGTCGATGATGACAGCCACAATTGTTGATGAAATGACAGACAGCCCGAGTAATAAATTTAAGGAATGTAAAGGTCAAGGTATTGCCAATATTGCCTCTGGTTTTATGGGTGGGATGGCTGGATGTGCCATGATTGGACAATCAATGATTAATGTTAAATCAGGTGGTCGCACACGCTTATCTACTTTATGCGCAGGCATATTCTTGCTGATTTTAGTAGTATTTTTAAGTGATTGGTTAAAATTTATCCCCATGGCTGCGCTTGTTGCTGTCATGATTATGGTATCAATAAGTACTTTTGAGTGGCGTTCACTTACCCAATTTAAAACTAATCCTAAAAGTAGCAATACCGTTATGATTGCAACGGTTGTTGTAGTCGTAGCTACTCACAATCTAGCATTAGGCGTATTGACGGGTGTACTACTTTCCGCGCTTTTCTTAGCCAATAAACTTGAAAATGATATACAGGTAATAACTTCATTAGAAGGCAACGCTCGTTTATATGATTTAAGAGGACAAATATTTTTTAGTTCTTCAGATAGATTCATGCAAGGCTTTAACTTTAAAGAAGATGTAAAAGAAGTCATTATTGATTTAACCCATTCACATATATGGGATGTCACTTCGGTTGCAATGCTTGATTCAGCAGTAGAAAAGTTCCAAAAGAATGGCATACAAGTTACTGTACGTGGTTTAAATGAAGCCAGTTCAATCATGATTGACAAGTATGGTACACATGCAAAAATTTAAAAAAAGGTCCTTCGGGACCTTTTCAATCATAGAGAATTATATTTTTATTAAGGAGATTTATATAACAAGCGGTTTGGGCTACCTGAAGGGTTTTTTACTACGTTACTGCTCGCTTGATTTAAAAGATTGGTAGAGATCGTTTGAGGTGAAGCCGTAGGTGTACTTTGAAGCATTTCAGCAACTACACCAGCAACATGCGGGGTTGCCATTGAAGTACCATTTAATATCTTGGTAGCTGTATTACTTCCAATCCAAGAAGAATTAATTTGGCTACCCGGTGCAAAAATATCAACACAGCTTCCATAATTAGAATAGCTTGCTCGAGTATCGGTATTATCTGTCGCAGCCACTGTAATAGCTTTACTTACTCTTGCTGGAGAAGATGTACATGCATCTGTATTTGAATTGCCAGCGGCTACGACCATGACATAACCATTATTATATAAATTTTCCACTGCACTATCTAAAGAAGAACTTGCCGCCCCACCTAAAGACATATTTACAACTGCAGGTTTTTTACCATTTTTCAATATCCAGTCTAAACCAGCAATAACATTACTTGAGGCTCCTGACCCATCACACCCCAAAATCCGGATAGGAACTAAATTGACATTTTTAGCAACACCATAGGTCGTACCACCTACTGTTCCAGCAACATGGGTCCCATGTCCATTACAGTCGGTTGTACCATTGCCATCAGATATTGCGGTATAGCCACTTAATACACGTCCTGAAAACTCTTGGTGGCTAGATAATATACCAGTATCCACGATATAAACCGTAGTACCTGAACCGGTCTGTAAATAAGAATAAGTCGAATTTAATGGTAAAGCTTTCTGGTCTATACGATCTAGTCCCCAATCTGGATTACTTTGAGTAGTTGCATCAATATTTACTATTGTATCGCTTTCTACTGAAAGAACATGAGGGTTCTTTTTCATCGTTTCAATAAAGGCTGCCCCTGCTGTATCAGGTAAATAAATTGCAAAACCTTTAAGAACAGTATCGTAGCTTTGTAAAACTTTACCAGCATGTTGTTTAGCAATATTTTGTGCGAAATCTTTAGAAGGACCTGCATCCTTATTTAATATAACAATATATTGATTTTTAATAATTCCTTTTGCTTGGGAAGAATCATTTACAGGATTTGCAACATTTGAAGCGGCATACACAAAATGAGTAGCTGCTATTGAAAGACAAATAGCAGACACTTGGCGAATATTCATGACTATCTCCATATATTATATTTCAGGTATTTTTATGATAATTAATAACTTTTTACTTCAGGATTAAAATTTTAGATGAGAACTTTGAGGAGTTTTATCTGCTTTTAAACCCCAACCATATTTTCATAATTTTTTAGGTTAAACAATATCAATCCACTTTTTTATAGAAAAATGTGACATCTATCTACTTATAATTTAAATATTTTATTTTTTTATAATTAAAATATCACTCTATTTGGGTTCAATAATATAAAAGAATATAACCATTATGATAAGAACTATAGTAGCCATTGCTAAGTAAGTACCAACAGTATTAAAACTTCTTAGAAACTTCAAAATATCCATAACAATATGATAATTAACAGGTTATAGACAATTATTTCAAAATATAAAAGTTCATACAACTATAAAAAATTAACAATTTCTTTAACTGTGATTAATATGTACAATAAATGTATAAATATATATTTCCTATTCTTTATTAATTAAGCTTATTAGAAATAAATTATTTGAATTTTCTTACCTAACTAAAATAAACCCTTTATATAAACTTAGCCAGTTTAAAAATATTTTTAAATAAACATTTTTAATAAAAAATACCCACATATCTTAAAAATATGTGGGTATTAAAAAAACAAACAACTTTACAGACGCAGTATATGCATATATAAATATATACCTTTAAAGATATATTTACAATACTTCTTTAAGTTTTTCACTTGAATTGAACCGAATTTACTATTAACTGTCTTTTTAATGCGCGAATCTTTGTACCATTAACGAATTGTACAAAAATAAAAAAGTCCGCATCTTGGGAAGCTACGGACTATAAACTCATCTAAGCAACAGCTAAACAGTTTGTCGATTAGAGAGAAAACACTATCTTTTTAATCTAATCGAGATATTAGTTTAGGTCAACTTAAAATAGTATACAGCAGTAAAAAACTCAAAAAATTGTGACACACTCTACACTTCCTTATTGATTAAGCAAAAATCAATATATTTATTTAAATCTAATAAAACAATATATCAATTTATATGTTGTTCAACTTGGTTATTTAACATACTCAGTGCTCTTGTACTGAAATATTTTATTAGCTGAACTTAATATTATAAATAAGATAACTTTTCATGATTTTCCAGCCACCTATTGTTTCTATAATATTTAAATCAACTTACCCTATGTTTACCAAGGCTAACTCAAACTTAATTTCTCACTTAAATATAAATTTAAAATAGTGCTCTAAAATAGAGTAATGGTTAATTTCAGGAATAATTTCAAAAGAAATCATATCGTCACCTTGACTAAGTCGATACTCAAAATAATTTTGACTTTGCCATTTTAATTCACTAAGTTCTAATCCACCACACAAAATCGTACAAGGAATATTGATCTGTTCCTGCTGATGAATAGGACTATATTTCAAAATATCCTCTTGCGATAAGTTTAAAGCGTGATTTAAATGAGTCTCTTGTATAGGTAATAAATCATAAATCCCACTTAATAAAGTTGCCTTGGATAATAACGGATGGTTTAAACATAAAGCACCAAGATGAGCACCTGCTGAATGGCCGACCAATACTACTTCGTCTGTTTTCCAATTTTGTTCAGCGATAAAATCGAGCGCTTGTTGAGTTTGAGCAACGATTTGTGAAATATGACTTTGAGGAGCCAAGTCATATTCTAAAAGTACACACTGCGCTCCTTTTGCTAATATGTACGGCGCTATAAAGGCAAAGTCCGATTTATCACACCACTGCCAATATCCCCCATGTATAAAAATTACGGTTTTATTGACATGTTCTAGAGGAAAAAAATCCAGAATTGATCGGTTCTTTGAACCGTACTTTATATCTTTTATATGATCATAGGCCTGATAACTCAGCAAGCTTCTGTATTGGAAGCCTGCTAGTATTTCACCTTCATTCTCTACCGTTGTAGCATTGTCATACCTTCTCATATACCAATCACTTCAATGTTTCTTCACTAGAGTTGAGATTTAACTTTACGGTAGAACGTTTCAAATAATAGAAAAATATAAGAACCAGAACTAAAGGTACGCCAAATTGTAAAGTAGACTTAAATTCACTGGTAAACCAGGTAGTCACTGTAATGCTTAAAATCGCAATAAACCCAAACAAAGAGATAAATCGACTAGCAGGAATTTTAAATTTTAGTTGTATATTTTGCTGAACCATATGTCTTCTAAAAAATATATGAGTCACAAATATACTTCCCCACGTGAACAACGCACCAAACATGGATAGCGCAATCATAATTGGAAATGCGGAAGCTGGATTAATCGTATAAACAATACTAGCAATACCAATCCCTACCGCAGATAACAACAGCGCATTTACCGGTACCCCATTACTACTAATTCGACCAAAGACTTTTGGGGCATCACCTGCACGTGACAAGCTAAACAGCATACGAGTTGAAATATAAAGCATGCTATTCATAGCTGATAAGGCAGCTACAATTACAATAAAGTTTAAAATGCTATCCGCATACGGGATACCGACAATCTTCATGACCATAACAAAAGGGCTTGTTGCATCTGCTCCAATCAAAACAGTCCACGGCACCAAAGTAACGATTAGGAATAAGGACAATAAATAAAACAAAATGAGTCGAAGTGCTGTGCTTTTGAATGCTTTTTTAACTGCCTTTTCTGGGTCTTTAGCTTCGCCAGCCGCGACAGCAATCATTTCTATACTTAAATAACTAAATATTGAAATGATTACTCCAATCCAGACCCCACTAAAGCCATTTGGAAAAAAGCCCCCATGTCCTGATAAATGAGTTACAACTTGTGTTATTTCCTGATTGCTTTGCGTCAAGATACCAATAGACAAAAGAATAAACACAATAATGGCAAAAACTTTAATTGTGGAAAACCAGTATTCCACTAGTCCAAAAGCTTTAACACTATAGGCATTTACAACAAGTAAGGTCAGTGAAAAAAATCCAATCCAGACCCAAGAGCCTACATTCGGGAACCAGAGCTTCATATAATCAGCAACGGCGGTAATCTCTGTACCTACCGCCAGCACAATACAAGCCCAGTAACAGTAGCGAACTAAGAAGCCAGCAAGTGGACTTATATAATGTTCTGCATATGCACCAAATGAGCCCGAAGTAGGATGCTGAACTGTCATTTCAGCCAAACAAGCCATAAGCGCAAAAGCAATTAAACCACCAATCGCATAGCTGACGATGACTGCGGGACCTGCAAAGCTAATTGCAAATTTGCTTCCCATAAACAATCCGGTTCCAATTGCTCCACCAATGGCAATCATCCCCATCTGTTTTGCAGATAACTTTTTATGCAGCCCAGCTTCTCTATTTTGTATTTCATCAAAACTACTCATAGGCCCTCCTAGCCATTTGTTTTATTTTGATTCCTTAAAATCAGGTCACTTCACCGCGAACTAAATACTGCTTGTTTTTCCATTCACTATTCAGCATGGTTTCTTTTAAGTGCTGTACTGCCTTCCAAATATCTTCAAAGCCCAGATACAAAGGGGTAATACCAAATCTCAAGACTGCAGGTTCCCGATAATCACCAATCACACCGCGTGCAATAAGTGCCTGAATAATTTCATAACCGAATTCATGACGATAACTAACATGGCTACCACGATGCTTATGATCTAAAGGCGTAATTAACTCAAATCCGAATTCAGAACATTCTTGATGTACCAATTGAATAAATAAATCTGTTAATTTCAAAGATTTCTCACGGATTTTTTGCATATCAGCATGCAGAAAAATATCCACTCCGCATTCAATCAGACTCATAGAAATAACTGGCTGAGTCCCACATAAATATCGGCGGATACTATTCGCTGGCTCATAATGCTGTGCCATATCAAATGGTTTTTTATGACTCCACCAACCAGATAAAGGCTGCCAGAACTGATCACGATGCTTTTCATTGACCCAGAGCAATGCAGGAGAACCAGGGCCACCATTTAAATATTTATAGGTACAACCAATCGCAAAATCACTATCAGTTTGATTAAGGTGCATAGGAACCGCACCGACTGAGTGGCATAAATCCCAAATCACCAAAGCATCTTTAGAGTGAATTTGTTCATTAATAGATGCCATATCATAAAAATAACCAGTGCGGTAATTCACATGGGAAAGTACTACTACAGCAACATCTTTCTCTAAAGCACGAGATAAGTCTTCTACACCATCAATTAATTCAACCTGATAGCCCTTTTGAATTAAGTCAATGAAACCTTCAATAATGTAAATATCTGTTGGAAAAGCATCTTTTTCTGCCACAATAATTTTGTGTTCAGGGAATTTATCAGCCTGAATTTTTACCGCTGCAGATAAAACTTTAAATAAGTTCAGTGTAGTTGAATCTGAAATAACAACTTCACCTTGTTCCGCACCAATCAGTTTAGCGACTTTGTCACCCAGCCGTGTTGGTAACCCCCACCAGTCTGCCTTATTCCAGCTATTGATCAGATCTTCTCCCCATTCTTGGGAAATAATATGCTGAGCGACAGCCAAAGATTTCTTTGGTCTAGCACCTAAAGAGTTACCATCTAAATAAATGACGCCTTCTGGCAATGCAAATTCATCTTTAAATTTTTTGAGTTCATCTTCCTGATCCCAATACAAACACTGTTCACGAGTAATCATTTGGTATTGCACCTATTTCTACATTTCCTTTGTATTTGAATTTTATCACGTCAATTTGTACGATTTATTCGATAATATTTGATCAAAAATAGCTATTTTCGTATAAAATTCTAATTAAAATTAAAAAATATGGATGAAATTCGAAAATGAATGTAGATGCAATCGATCTAAAAATTTTGAAATATTTACAAGACAATGCCCGTTTAAGTAACCAAGAACTTGCTGATCTTGTTAATCTTTCAGCATCTGCTTGTCACAGACGCGTCAAAATTTTAGAAACCAACGGAATCATTGAAAAATATCAAGCAAAAGTTAATTATGAAAAATTAGGTATAAAAATTGAGGCGATAGTTGAAATAAAACTTGCTCAACTCACCGAAAATGACCACAACTTTTTTTTAAGCCAAATCAAGAATTTTGATGAAGTCATCAATGCCTATATCATTACAGGTGAATCTAATTATGTACTGCACGTTGCCACTAAAGATCTAAACTCTTTTTCTCATTTTGTTATTAATACACTCAATAAAATTAAAGGTGTGGTAAGCATTAACTCAAAAATTATCTTACAGAAAATTATACAAAAGCCGCTGTAGAATATTTAGCTAAAATTAAAAAACTCTCGTTAAAGAATTTTTACTATGATCGAAACTGAACGTTTAATCTTAAGACAATGGAAAGAGTCTGATTCAGAGCCATTTATCAAAATGGGTTTAGACGAAGATGTTATGCGTTTTTTCCAAAAGCTTTTATCTGCTACTGAAAGTATAAGTTTAATTCAAAGAATATCAGCTCTTATTGATGAAAATGGCTGGGGATTTTGGGCGGTAGGATTAAAAGAAACTCAAGAATTTATAGGCTTTATTGGCTTACACAACCAACCAGAACAATTTGATTTTTCTCCCTGCATTGAAATTGGATGGAGAATTGCTACAGAACACTGGAAAAAAGGTTATGCCACTGAAGGAGCAAAAGCAGCATTGGACTATGCCTTTAATATTCTCAATAAAGATAAAGTGGTTTCTTTCACAGCAACAGTGAATAAGCCATCTCAAGCCGTGATGGAAAGACTAGGAATGCGCAAAGTTAAATACTTTAATCATCCCAGGCTTCCAGATGAACATGCCTTACAAAAGCATGTTCTTTATGAAATATATCATCCTAAGCTTGAGTTATAATTCAGTTAAATAGTGATATAAATAAAAATATTTCAATGAGTTAAAATGGTTATTACTCATCAAAGTCATAACCTACAGAGGTGGAATACTCCCAATACTCATTAATCTTATCCGCAATATCTTCTTTGTCCATGGTAGTTAAAACGTAGAAAAGTTTTGCCTCTTTATTTTTTCTCAAAATTAATAAATTGTAATAGTCATATTCAGGGCCATTTAGCCCTAATGATGGCTGTTCTTCACAATGCTTCTCAGCCTTGTAATGCCATTCAAGTTTATAAGTATCAATACCATTGGCAGCATTGATCACTATGCCATCATTGGCTCCTCCAATAAATCCAATTTTCATCGCCTACTCTAAATTGTTATTCAAATGATTTTTAATATAACTTTAAATAAGTAGAGTTCAATTTATAAAATGTTTGCCAATACGTATCCTATGTAAATCAAAATAACGAGATGATTATTTCATTGTCCGTAAATACTCATAAGCTTCTTTTTCGTTGCTCTCAAGATGAACTTTTGCATCCGTTTCATCATTTAATGTTTCGTTTATTATTTTGCTCCCTTCATAAGAAATTTGATGACCAATTTGGAAATCTGCTCCTAATGCATCAATCACAATAAACTGCCCAGCCGTGTTTGAAGCAATAAAAAAACTGTTGTTACGATAACCATATCTAATTGTATATAATCCCACTTTTATTCCAACTTTTAATAATATTTAATAATGATAATTTCATATAAAGTATAGAAACGCAAAAAAGTATCAAAAAACTAATTTACAACTCATACAACTACCTATTTTTAAAAATTTTATCAGTCATTTTTTTATCTACTCTACTTCTATGACCATTTTCAAAAAATTTATTCACATGGCACAATTTAGTAGTGGTATCACAAAATACACCATTAGAAAAAGTAAAAGCAGATGTATCAAAGTCACCTTGTGAAAAAGCTTGTTTTGCTTTTTTTGCACCTAAATATTGATTAGTTAAGGATTTGGAAACGCCCTTTTTATCTGCACAAATGTATTTATCACAGACTACACCTCTTTTAGGTGAAAAAACTGCAGCTGTATTTTGTGCCAATGTATTTGCACTAAACGCAAAACAAATAGAACCGATAAAAACAACAAAGAAATTAGAATTTTTCATTTTTTAATTCACTCGTTATCATTAATTATTGAAATAATATATCAAAAGTAAAATATCTTTAGAACTTTAAAATGATGAGATAACAACAAATCAATCTGTTTTTGAGGCTTTAATGTTTATAATCTTAAGCTAATTTCTTCCATGTATATTTAAAGCTGGAGCGTTCGCAACATGAATAAGGTAGTGCTGTTTGACATGGATGGAACTTTACTAGATTTGGCTTTTGATGACTTTATCTGGAACGAATGCTTACCTAAAAGACATTCTGAAACACATCATCTATCTTTAACTGAGAGTCAAGAAATATTAAACCAGTTTTATCGCAGCCATAAACATACGCTTGCTTGGTACTCATCAAACTTCTGGACACAAACAACTGGCGTGGATGTTTTAAAGCTCCAGCAAGAATTTCAGCATAAAATTAAAGCGAGGTCAGGATGCATGGAGCTGCTCAGCGCTTTAAAAGCACAAGATTATCAATGTTGGCTAGTCACCAATGCTGACTGTGCAAGCCTAAAATTAAAGCTTGATAACGTTCCTATCCAAGATTTTTTTGAAGTCATCGTATCTAGCGAACAAATTGGTTACGCAAAAGAAGACATCCAATTCTGGAAAGAGTTGCAACGCTTGCATCATTTTGCGCCAGAAAGCACTATTTTTTTAGATGACACTCTTCCTGTTTTAAAAACTGCAGAAAAATTTGGTATAAGACACTTGTTTACTATCTTACAGCCCTCAAGTCTTAAGAGTATAAGACAGCCACAAGATTTAGAGTATAAAGCTCTAGATCAGCTTACAGAGCTACTGTCTATTTTGAATCAAATTGATAGAAAGGATAATGATGTCAAAATTGCGTGAAGACGATGCTGTAGAAACCATGCGTGTCGACAAATGGTTGTGGGCAGCACGTTTTTTTAAAACCCGTTCTATTGCTAAAGCTGCAATTGAAGGGGGTAAAGTACATCACAATAATGAACGTGTAAAAGTTTCTAAAGAAATTCGTGTCGGTATGGAGCTCGTTGTTCAACAAGGTTTCGATAAAAAAACAGTTGTTGTTAAAGCGCTCTCCAATACCCGAGGACCGGCCCCTGTTGCACAACAACTTTATGAAGAAACAGAAGTAAGTATTGCAAGACGGGAGTTGATTGCTTCCCAACGAAAATTGCATAATCTAGCACGACCTGACCATAGACCAAGCAAGAAAGATCGGCGACAAATCAATCGGTTTAAACAGGATAATGATCAACATTATGAAGATCACTGGTCTTATAATGATGAATAAAAACGTCGAGTTGTGTCGCACTCACATATACAATATATAGAAGCTAGAGAAAAAATCTGTCACTATTAGCCCTGTGAAACAAGTTGAGATTCAATGCATCCACTTGGGTTAAACGTGATGAACATAGAGTATTGAGGTTTTTGAGATGGATGAGAATAAAAGCAAAGCATTACAAGCCGCTTTGAGCCAAATTGAGAAGCAATTTGGTAAAAATACGGTTATGCGTCTTGGTGATAACACTGTTCAAGCAGTTGAAGCCGTATCTACAGGTTCTTTAACTTTAGACATCGCATTGGGGATTGGTGGTTTACCAAAAGGCCGTATTATCGAAATTTATGGTCCTGAATCTTCTGGTAAAACCACAATGACATTGCAAGCAATTGCTCAATGTCAAAAATCTGGTGGTACATGTGCCTTCATCGATGCTGAGCACGCCCTAGACCCTCAATATGCACGCAAGCTTGGTGTAGATATTGATAACCTACTTGTTTCACAACCCGACAACGGTGAGCAAGCACTTGAAATTGCTGACATGCTTGTCCGTTCAGGCGCAATTGATTTAATCGTTGTGGACTCGGTAGCTGCACTTACACCTAAAGCAGAAATCGAAGGTGAGATGGGTGACTCTCATATGGGTCTACAAGCGCGTCTTATGAGCCAGGCACTTCGTAAAATTACGGGTAATGCTAAACGTTCAAACTGTATGGTTATCTTCATTAACCAGATTCGTATGAAAATTGGTGTTATGTTTGGTAGCCCAGAAACTACCACTGGTGGTAACGCTCTTAAATTCTACGCTTCAGTTCGTTTAGATATTCGTCGTATCGGTCAAGTAAAAGAAGGCGATGAAATTGTTGGTTCAGAAACTAAAGTTAAAGTCGTTAAGAACAAAATGGCTCCTCCGTTTAAAGAAGCTATTTTCCAAATTCTATACGGTAAAGGTACTAACCAACTAGGTGAACTTGTAGATTTAGCTGTACAACAGGATATCGTACAAAAAGCTGGTGCATGGTATTCATATCAAGGCAATAAAATTGGCCAAGGTAAAAACAATGTAATTCGCTATTTTGAAGAAAATACTCAAATAGCTGAAGAAATTGAACGTAATATCCGTGAACAATTGCTGACTACAGGCACAAATGGTGCAGTTCAAATTGAAGATGAAGAAGAGCCAGATCTTTTATTAGAATCGTAATTATACATGAGTCATAAAACGCCCTTCGGGGCGTTTTTTACAAGGAGTTTTATATGTTCAAAAGAAACGATGAGCAATCTCAGCAGCGCCCTCCTCTTACTGGCCAACGTTTACGCTCATATGCTTTTGCTTTACTCACTCGCCGAGATTACTCTAAAGCAGAGCTTATCGAGAAATTAGCTCGTTATGCACAAAATATAGAAGAAGTAAAACAACTGGTTGAGGAATTATCTGAACAAAATTACCAGAGTGATCAGCGTGTTGCTGAGCAAATGCTAGCAAGCCAAATTCGTAAAGGTAAAGGACCGAAACGGATTCAACAAGCTTTAAAAACTAAACAAATTGAAAATGATTTAATTGCAGATGAAATTCAAGAAATTGATTGGGTAGAACAAGCTTATCAACTTAAAGTTAAAAAATTTGGAGAAGCTGTAGAGAAAGATCCAAAACTTAAAGCAAAACAGATCAGATTCTTACAATATAGAGGATTTGATTTAGATGTAATTTTAAAAGCAATCCAAAGAAAATTGGATTAAAAGAATGGTGGCAACCCCACTAGCAAAACTTCGGCACATCATAGATCTGCTACCGTTGCTACCTTCCGGTCCTGGCGGGGTTCACAGAGTACAATTGCGAAGCCACCAGCGGGGCTACCATTGCAAAACAAAGTATAGAGATTTTTAAAAGAGTTGCAACCCTTCTCTGCCTTTTTCGGCAAGTTTTTGTTTCGATTGATTAATTCCTCAGCAAAAATAGCTTTAAACCCCAAAAATGTAATTTCTTGAGCTTATGCTCTTTTCTTATTTTGCATAAAATATGCTTGAAGATTGTAAACTATCCTTGCATTTAAACTGTTAACTGCTTTAATTGCATTGATCAATGAAAAACCTTAGATATTTAGAGAATTGTTTTTTATATTCCTGTGTCAAGGTGGCTTTTATATAAAATTATGGATTTATACACATGCAAATGAAGAAGCATTCTTTATTATTTATTGCCTTAATGAGCACCACTTCTCTATACGCAAATATCCCTATCGAGTCTCGTGGTTTAAGTCAAAATGATGGTAGTGCATCCAATACTTCTTCAAGCAATATTTCAGTTCCTACAAATTTAAACTGGGAACTCATGCAAAAAAACCAACAATTAGAAAATGATATTCGTACATTAAGAGGTCAGCTTGAAGAACAAGCTAATGATATTGAGCAATTAAAGAAAGATCTAGCAAACCGATATACCGACTTAGATCAACGTTTAGAATTATTACACCAAAAAGTTGACCCTGACAGTGCTACACAAGATGATAGTTCGAATGCAACATCCGATAACACTACTCCTGCTAGTGCACCAGCCCCTCAAACCACAGAGAGTAATAAAGTAGCTGCAGTACCAGCCACACAAACTTCTGAGCAGCAGCCTAGCGCACCAACAACCACTACTCAACCAGCACCAGCTGCTGCGCAAAACCAGTCAAATTCCCTCGAATTAGAAAAAGCTGCTTATACTGTAGCTTTAGATGCGTATAAACAAGGCGGTGCTAAAAAAGCAATTGCTCCAATGCAAAACTTTATAAAAAACCATCCTAATAGTATCTATACAGGTAATGCTTATTTTTGGTTAGCCGAGTTTCATTTAGCGACAGATCCAGTAAATTATAATGAAGCAAAGAAAAACTATAATGTCGTAGCTAACCAATACCCAAATTCAAGTAAGGCACCTCGAGCATTGTACCAACTTTATAGTATCGCTAAAGATGTTGATAAGAATACTGTGTCAGCAAATCAATACAAGAACAAGTTACTTAGCCAATATCCAAAGTCTGAAGAAGCAAAATTCTTTAACAAATAATTTAGTTATAAAAAAAGACACTGTTAAAACAGTGTCTTTTTTATGTCTTCTTGATTAGCGCACAATTCCACGCTCTGATTGTTCAAGAGAATCAATCAAGAGTTGAGCTTCTGGAACTGAAGGTAAAATTTCACTTTTAATTTGGTCAATAGCTTGAACAGAAGTTAATCCAGATTTAAATATCAATTTATAAGCTTCTCTTAAGCCTTGAATTGTATTTTTAGACCAACCTTTTCTTCGCATACCTTCAATATTTATACCAAACGCATGTGCAGGGTTACCAGACGCCATCACATAGGCTGGAACATCTTTAAGGATCAAAGAAGCCCCACCAATCATGCTATAAGAATCGATCTTACAGAATTGATGAATTCCAGAATTACCACCCACAATAACGTGATCACCAATATGTACATGTCCAGCGACACCTACATTATTAGCAAAGATATTATGGTCACCTACGATACAATCATGTGCAATATGTGTATTTACCATTAATAGGTTATGACTACCTATCTTGGTTAATGCATTATCTTGCACCGTACCTCTATGTAAGCTGCAATGTTCGCGAATTAGATTATTGTTACCAATTTCAAGCCATGTTTCTTCACCTTTATATTTGAGGTCTTGGCAAACTTCACCAACACTTGCAAATTGAAAGATTTCGTTATTTTGGCCAATTCTGGTAAAACCACCTACAACCACATGAGAATGTAATTTAGTACCAGCACCAATAGTCACTTGAGGACCAATAATACAATAAGGTCCTATTTGAACATCTGAAGCAATCACTGCAGATGGATCAATAATGGCGGTAGAATGGATTAAATCGTGATTGCTCATGCCTGCTCTGTTTTTTGGTGTGAAATCATAATCTCAGCGGTTGCTGCTACAATGCCGTCAACGCTAGCTGTACAATTGTATTTGTAGATACCGCGCTTCTGCATTACCAACTCAGATTTTAATACAAGTTGATCACCTGCAACTACTTGTTTTTTAAATCTAACTCTTTCTGCACCAGCAAACAGGAATAATGAACCTGGTTTTGGCGTTTCATTGTTCATAATAAAACCAAGAACGCCTGAAACTTGAGCTAATGCTTCAACAATGAGAACACCAGGCATAATTGGATATTCTGGGAAATGCCCTTGTAGGAACTCTTCATTGATAGAAACATTTTTATAACCAACAATACTATTGTCAGTAACTTCAGTCACACGATCAACCAATAAGAATGGGTAACGATGCGGCAAATATTGACGAATCGTTTGAATCTGCATTGGTAATTCAGGGATGGCAAATTTAGGTGTAGTAGACTCGGTCATAATATTCTATTTACGCAAATTAAAAGTTGATTCAAGAGACTCTATTTGAGCTTGTATATGATCAAGTCGTTTAGTGATTTGGGTCAATGGCACATCTGCTAATTGTCGCAAGCGTACAATCGTCTTTTTCCAATGATTATTTTCAAATAATCCGGTTCCCGAAGAGTAAGTTCCAGCTTCAGAAATATTTTTTGTGACCATTGACATTCCAGTCAAAGTCACATTATCAGCAATTGAAAGGTGTCCTGCCACTCCACACGCCCCAGCTAGAATACAGTTTTTGCCAATTTTTGTACTTCCGGCAATACCGCACTTCGCTGCAATAGCAGTATTTGAACCAATATGGACGTTATGTGCAATTTGCACAAGGTTATCAATAATAACCCCATCTTCCAAAATTGTATTATCAAGTGCGCCTCTATCAATACTACAATTTGATCCAATTCGGACATCATTTCCAATTAAAACTGAACCTAATTGAGCAATACGATGCCACTTTCCTTGATATGGAGCAAAACCAAAACCTTCTCCACCAATGACAGTACTTGAATGAATACGGACGCGATGTCGTAATTTAGAACTACCTGTAATAGTGACATGAGAATCAATAAAACAGTCTTTTCCAACTTCTACATTATCATCAAGTTTGGTATGTGACTGAATGACGGTATTATCGCCAACTACACAATTCTCACCAATAACCACATAGTGACCAATATAAGCAGTTTCGGAAATAACAGCAGATGGATGAATTTGGGCAGTGCTTTCTATGCCTGTTGAGCTAATCTTTTTATCAAATACATGGGTAAGGATTGCAAACGCAAGATAGGGATTATCAACAATAATAAAATTATCTTTTTCAGGAAGATGCTCTTTTAAAGCTGAAGTAACAATGTAAGCACCCGCACGGCTTACTTTAGCTTGATCGAGATGTTTCTCACCATTCACAAAAGTAAGATGGTTAACCTCTGCATTTTCCAAACTCGCCAAGTTTGAAAATTGAAGACTACCTTCACCAATTAGCTCACCTTTAACAAGGTGAGCTAATTCATCTAAACGATATTGTTGCGCTTTCATTAATTTATTTCATTGAATTAACCTTTTGTATCATTTTATCAGTTAAATCATACTTAGCGTCATAGGCAACAGTCGAATTTTTATTCAAAATAAAGTCAAGATTATTTTCTTTACGTAATTGCTCAGCAGCTTGCTTAACTCTAGTCTCAAAAGTTGTATTCATACTTTGTAAGCTCGTTTGAACTCTTGACTGTAAGCCTTGCTGTGTTGAATTAAACTCATTTAATTTCGATTGATACTGAGATTGTAATTTTTTAATCTCATCTTCTTTCATTTTTTGGCCTTGAGTCTGCGCTTGACGTTGAAGCCCTTCTAACTCTTTACCTAATTGCTCAAGCTTAGTTGTAGTTGGTTTCACAGACTGGTTTAAGCTTGCATTTTGCTGTTTCAAATAAGTACTACTTTCAACAACTTTAGCAAGATCAATTACCCCATAACCAGCTGCATTAGCTGCTACTGAAGCTACTGTCAGGCCTAACCCTAACATTAATTTATTTAATTTATTCATGTAAATCTCTTTCCTTATTTCGTTATGCAAAAAGATCGTACTTAGAAAGTACGACCAATTTCAAACTGGATTTCTTTAGTTTCATCACCCGGTTTATCATTTAACGGGAATGCATAGCTAAGTGACAATGGACCAATCATGGTAATCCAGGTTACACCAACACCCACACTATAACGTAAGTTACCTAAATCAAATCCATAATTATCTTCACAATATTTTCTAACATCCGTAATGGTCTGGCCATTAATCTTCATACCTTTGTTGCCATAAACAGAGTTATCAATATTACATTTAGTATCAAAAACCTGACCGCCTTCAGCAAAAAGAACAGGACGTACTTGTCGAGTCCAGTCACCTTTAAATGGCATTGGTAAAACTAACTCTGTACCAAATTGGACCAGAGCATTGCCACCTACTTCTTCAGGAGAACTATCATTTTGCTTAGTTTCTTGTAGATTTACACTTGGATATTTAGGTCCTAGGGTACTGTTGTCATAGCCTCGAACAGAACCGTAACCGCCTGCATAGAAGTTTTTATAGAATGGCAAATCATTACCATAACCTAACTTACCATAACCACGTAGCACAAAGCCGGTAGTGCCGATAGGGAAAAATGCTTGAGTATCATAAGTTACTTTTTGATAATCAACATCACTACCTGGTAAACCAATTTCAAGACCTACACGATGAGACATACCTGACGTTGGGAAAATTGGTCTGTTTAAAGTGTTATAAGACCAACCCAAGTTCAAGTTATAAGTAAAGAATTCCCCTTCAAAAGCATTATCATATGTTTCTTCGGGGACCTTACATTCCCCCTTCTCGGTATCATATTGAGAATTACCATTTGCATCTGTTGGGCAATATGTACCTTTACTAGTTGCCTTACCGCCATTTGCCAATAAATAATCACGTACATATGTAGAAACATAAGGACCTGTGGTTACTTTAGTGTTATCAACGCCCACCGAAGCACTTAAACTTTGATTTTCGTCAATTGGATAACCAAAACTTAAACTACCACCAAAACTATCCGTTACATAGTTATTAACGTTATAGTCATCATTCAGCTTCGTTTTACGATAATAGACATTATAACCGCGGCTTACTCCATCAATTGTAAAGTAAGGGTCAGTAACACTTAAGTTGTAATAGTCTTGAGTTTCAGAACGAGATAAGTCAATTGCAACTCGGTTACCTGTACCCATAAAGTTAGTTTGACTAAGTCCTGCTTGGAACGTAATACCACCACTTTGCGAATAACCGACCGCTAATGTAGTAGTACCTGAATGTTGTTCTTCAACATTTACGTTTAAGTCAACTTGGTCTGGAGAGTTTGGAATACGAGCAGGTTTAATATCAACTGTTTTAAAGAAACCTGTACGCTCTAAACGAACTTTAGATAAGTCAATTTTTTCATTGCTCGCTAATGCACCTTCCATCTGACGCATTTCACGACGTAATACTTCATCAGAAGTTTTACTATTACCAGTAAAATTAATACGGCGTACGGTAACTTGCTGACCTGGGTTCACGTAATAATTTAAGTCAACAACTCCAGTTTCATTATTAATCTGCGGCACAATATTTACATCTGCAAAGTAATAACCTGCATTACCATACTTACGTAAGAGTAATTGCTTAACCGCATTTACCTTTTCTTGTGAATAGGTATCACCATCTTTATAAATTTTTAATGCTTGTAATTCTTCAGGTTTATAAAGTGCATCACCTAAGAATTTAGTTTGACCAAATTTAAACTGGCTACCTTCATCAACAGCAACCTCAATAAAGATATGCTTTTTATCTTCACTAATATTGAGTTGGGAATTATTAATATTAAAATTAATATAGCCTTTGTTAAGGTACATGGCACGTAAAGCTTCAAGGCTTGCAGCCATTTTTTCACGTGCATAACGGTCATTACGTGTGACTACAGAAGCCCAACCACTTTCTTTAACTGCAAATGCTTGTTTAATTTCACTGTCTTTAAAAACAGTATTACCAATTACATTAATATCAAAGACTTTTGCCGGCGTTCCTTCATTAAAATTAATTTTTAATTCAACGCGGTTATTTGGACGAGCAACTGTATCAACTGTAACATCAGCATCGTAACGGCCTTGTTGAGTATATTGTTGCTCTAATTCTGTCTCAATGGTTTGCAAAGCAGATTTCTTAAAAACCTCACCCTCAGCAATACCCATTTTTTTAAGGCCTTGTTCTAAAGCCTCTTTAGGAATAAGTTTATTACCCTTAAATTCAAGCTTTGAAATAATTGGGCGCTCAATAACATTAAAAACCAAAGTATCATTTTCTTTTGATGCTTTAATATCATCAAAAAGTCCAGTGGCATACAATGTTCGAATTGCTTCGGCGATCATCGGTTCATTAACGCGATCGCCACTGTTGATTGGCAACATGGTATAAACATTTGCAGGGGTAAGACGGACCAACCCGTTTACACGAATATCTCTAACAACGAAATCATCAGCTGCATATGCTTGTTGTACCGCTGCCATAGCGCTAACAAGTGCCAAAGGCATTAAAAAATGTGTGTGCCGCATGCCAGTTTTTTCCAGTAAGTTATAAATCCATATACGTTTACAAACGCATAAAGTCATTAAATAAAGCTAAAAGCATCATACTACCGAGCAGTACCATACCAATTTTTAGACCAAACATTTGTATTTGTTCAGAAACAGGCTTCCCACGAATAGCTTCAATAATGTAATACACTAGATGACCACCATCTAACATTGGAATTGGTAATAAGTTTAAAATTCCAAGACTTACACTCATTAAAGCCATAAAAGAGATAAAGGTTTCCCAACCCATTTCTGCACTTTGGCCAGCTACTTTTGCAATGGTAATTGGACCAGAAAGATTTTCTAATCCAATTAGTCCCTTAACCATTTTTACTATTGAATTCAAAATCATGCTAGAGATTTGGCCAGTTTTATCAAGTGCCATTCCAAAAGCTTGTATTGGAGTATATTGAATTGTTTGCTTATATTCGTCAGGAATTGTAATTTTTCCAGCATCACTTTTTACACCAAGTACTCCATTTACCTGCCCCATGCTATCACGCTTACCTTGTGGCATAACTTGTAAATGTACTAGTTGTTCATGACGTAAGACATCAATCTTAAGTAACTTTTCTGGGGAACGCTGGACAACTTCTACCACGTCGAACCAATCTTTCATAGGCTGGCCATCAATCGCAACAATACGATCGCCCACTTTCATCCCTTGACGAATCGCCGCACCATCTTCCGTTAACTCTGTTACAACAGCAGGAATCACAGGTCGATAAGGCAAGAAACCTAATACGTCCAGTGCAGATTCATTTTGATTTTTTAAAAAATCTTTAATTGGTAATACAAAATTTTGTTCGGAACCAGCACGGTCCACATCAATATTTACAGTACCTGTTTCCCCAACTCGATCAATCAAAGCAAAGTTTAGCTTTTCCCATGTTGTTGTCTCTTTCCCATCAACAGCAATAATTTTGTCACCTACATGTAACTGGGCTGCTGCGGCTGGAGAGTTTGGAATAATTTTACCAATTTTAGTATTTAATTGTTCTTGGGCTGGTAAAAACAGAATCCAAAAGAGGAGTACGGCAAAAATCAAGTTAATTAATGGCCCAGCAGCAACAATCGCTATACGTTTCCACGGTTTTTGACGGTTAAAAGCATATGGTAGATCTTGTTCTGCCACATTACCTTCTCGCTCGTCCAACATTTTGACATAGCCACCTAAAGGTAAGGCAGAAAGCTGATATTTAATACCAGACTTCTTAGACGTCCATTTCAGTAAAGTTGGTCCAAACCCAATTGAGTAAACTAAAACTTTAACACCAAGTTTTCGCGCAACCCAGTAATGGCCAAACTCATGGATTGCGATTAGAGGCCCAAGTAAAAGAGCTGCCGCTGCAATCATAAACAGTGCATTCATTTCAGCCTCCAATACTTGAAATATATTGCTGAGCTACAGATCGAGCCACTTTATCTTTATCTAAAATGCACTCGATGCTTTCAGCAGCTGCATTCTCTAATTTTTCCAAAGTATGCTCTACCACTTGCGGAATACTTGTGAATCCAATCCTTTCCATTAAGAATGCTTCAACTGCAATTTCATTAGCTGCATTCAAAATGGTTGGCGCCAAACCTCCCGCACGCATTGCTTGTCTTGCCAAATTTAATGCAGGAAATTTTTGGGTATCCGGTGCCTGAAAATTAAGTTGAGAATACTCAAATAAATCTAAAGCAGGTACATTAGTTTGTAAACGCTCAGGCCATGCCAATGCATGTGCAATCGGAGTACACATATCCGGGTTACCCATTTGTGCTAATGTTGAACCATCAACATACTGCACCATAGAGTGAATGATACTTTGTGGATGAATAACAACTGTAACAAAATGTTCAGATATTGAAAATAAATGGCAAGCCTCAATTAACTCTAACCCTTTATTCATAAGAGTAGCCGAGTCAACCGAAATTTTTTGTCCCATTGACCAGTTTGGATGTTTACATGCTTGTTGCGGCGTTACATGAGTCAATTGTTCTAAGGAGTGATTTAAAAAGGGACCACCCGATGCTGTAAGCAATATTTTAGATACACCTAGCTGTGGTTGCCCTGTTCTATCTGCTTGTAAATAATTATGAGGTAATGATTGGAAAATTGCATTATGTTCAGAATCAACTGGCAATAACAATGCCTGATGATCACGAGCAGTTTGCATCATGATTTCACCAGACATAACTAATGCTTCTTTATTGGCAAGTAGTACACGTTTACCTGCCTTAACAGCCGCTAAAGTTGGCAACAGCCCAGCTGCCCCTACAATTGCAGCCATAACAATATCCACATCTGTATGAGATGCGATATCGACTAAACCCTCTTGCCCAGCTAAAACATCAATATCCGATATATTTTGCTGAGCAAATAGTGTTTTTAGTTCAGCTATTTTCTGTTCAGGAACAACAACAACTTTAGGTCGAAACTGTTTGCAGATTTCAACAAGTTCAGAAATTCGACTATGCGCCGAAACTGCAAAGACTGAATACTTATCTGGATGTTGACCTAAAATTTTTAAGGTACTTCGTCCAATAGAACCGGTTACACCCAATATGCAAACAGATTGTGTCATCTATAAATCTACACCAATAAGCTTTAATATATACATTCCCGTTGCAAAAATCGGGGCTGCTGCGAGTAAAGAATCAATACGGTCCAATACACCACCATGACCTGGCAAAACACGGCCAGAGTCTTTAATACCAGCACGGCGTTTGATCATTGATTCAAATAAATCACCTAATACTGAACCGAACACTGTAATTAAAGACAAAATCAAGAATAGAAGTTGTTGAACCCAAGTTAGGTTTAAATATTGATATTGCACCACAAGCATTACAATAATTGTAGTGAGAATACCGCCATATAAACCTTCTACTGATTTATTAGGACTTACTGTAGGCGCCAATTTTCTTTTACCGAATTTACGGCCTACAAAGTAAGCTCCACTATCTGCACCCCACACAAGCAAGAACAAATACATCAACCACCATGGTGAGCTTTGCCATACTACAAAGATTGCAGTCACTGCTGCACAGATAAGAATCAAACCAATGACATATAGGGTCGCGTTATACCACCCATCGAATTCAGGAAAAGACTTAACCCAATAAACACTAACGAGCCAAGTTAAAATTGAAGCAGACCATAACAGTAAAGCAATGTCATGAAAGAATAAGGCAACACCAGAAACAAAGGCAACAAGTAGACCATAACCCCAAGCTTTAGGTTTTACTACTGCACCAACTTCCCGAGGCATTAACTTATACCATTCATACCCCGCAACTCCTGCTGCTACAATCATAAGTACCAACATTGGATAATGTGATTGCGTAGCAAACATACAGCCCAAAACAACTGCAACAAGTACCAATGCGGTAACAATCCGCTCTAACATTATAATTTCTCGATTTTCTCTTGCTGAATTTGTTCAGATGTTTTACCGAAACGACGTTCACGCCCTGAAAAGACATTCAATGCATGGTCGAATTCTTCCACTGTAAATTCCGGCCACAAAGTATCCGTAAAATACAGCTCCGCATAAGCTGCTTGCCATAACAAGAAGTTAGATATACGGAAATCTCCACCTGTACGGATCAACAAGTCCACAGCTGGCAGATCGTTTAGACTGACATATTTTTCGAACAAATCAACATTTATTTGATCAGCGTCAATTTCGCCACGGGAAACTGCTTGAGCAACCTGCTTAGCTGCATTTGCAATATCCCACATACCACCATAGCTTACTGCAATAGTTAATGTCATGGCGTCATGATGTGCTGTTTGTTGCTCTGCATCTTCCATTAAGGCAACTAAATGTGAAGGTAATCGGGAACGATCCCCTATAAAGCGCAAAGCAATATTGAATTTCTTCATGCGAGGTATTTGCTCATGAATCGTTTCTTCAAGAAGTTTCATAAGCAGATCGACTTCATATTGTGGTCGATTCCAATTTTCACTCGAAAATGCAAAAACAGTTAAAGCACGAACGCCAGTTTTAACACAATGTTCAACAATAGGGTCAAGAACATTTTTACCCTCTCTGTGCCCATCGCCTTTTTGCATTTGATTTTTCTTTGCAAAGCGATTGTTGCCATCCATGATGATGGCAACATGCTGAGGAAGATGATACTCTTCTGAATCGGTCATAAAAATTAGACCTTCATCAATTCTGCTTCTTTCGCTGCTAGACGCTTGTCTACTTCTGCAACATATTTATCAGTGATTTTTTGGATATCATCGCCTGCACGACGCTCATCATCTTCAGAAATTTCTTTCTCTTTTAACAATGCCTTGATATCACCTAATACATCACGACGAATATTACGGATAGCAACTTTCGCATTTTCAGCTTCACTACGAGCGATTTTCTGCATATCACGACGTGTTTCTTCAGTTAAAGCTGGTAAAGGTACACGGATTGAATCAGCAGTAATAGGATTTAAACCTAAATCACTTTCACGAATTGCTTTATCAATTGCAGCAACCATCGTACGTTCAAAGGGTTGAACGATAAGCGTACGAGAATCTTCAACACCAACGTTCGCTACTTGGTTTAAAGGCACATCAGAACCATAGTAAGGAACCATTACCCCATTTAAAATTGATGGGTGTGCACGGCCGGTACGAACTTTAGCAAACCCTTGTTCCAAAGACTCAAGAGTTTTTAACATACGCTGTTCGCTGTCTTTTTTCAGATCGTTAATCATATGATCTTCCTTACTTATTTATTCAAGGATGTATATAACAAATTTAATTTAGCGCTAGTATAAAGAGCTTTACGGCACACGTACATTATTTAGTAACGCGTGTACCCTCTTTTTCACCCATTACCACTGACAATAGCGCACCAGATTTATTCATATCAAATACTTGTAATGGAACATTATGGTCACGGCATAAGCAAATTGCCGTTAAATCCATAACACCCAGTTTTTCATCTAACACTTGGTCAAATGTTAAATGGTCATATTTCACCGCATCTTCGTATTTGCTCGGATCTTTATTATAAACACCATCTACTTTGGTCGCTTTCAAAATTAAATTTGCTTCAATTTCAATACCACGTAAACATGCTGCTGTATCAGTTGTAAAGAATGGATTTCCTGTTCCTGCTACAAAAACGCACACTTCGCCTTGGCTTAAATGACGAATCGCATCACGACTTGAGTAAGACTCTACAACAGTACCGATTGGTAACGCTGACATAAGACGAGTTCTGATGTTACGGCGCACCAATGCATCACGCATTGCCAAACCATTCATAACAGTTGCAAGCATCCCCATCTGATCACCTGTTACACGGCCAACCAAACCGTCTTTTTGTAACTGGCTACCACGATATAAGTTACCGCCACCCACAACGATACCTACTTGCACACCCAAGCCAACCAAATGTGCAATAGAAAGTGACATCTGATCTAAAACTTGAGCATCAATACCCATATCTTTATTACCTGATAAAGCTTCACCAGATAATTTTAATAAAATTCGTGAATAACGGGGGCTGATTGTTTCCGCCATGATTTTGCTCCAAGACCTCTTAAACTGAATGCTTTTTGAATCGCGATTCGATTAGACCGATTTAATTTTAATTAACTTTGCAAATAAGTCGTATTCATCCGCATCGGTAATTTCGACTTCCAACATATCGCCTGGTTGAATAGTGCTCTTATCGATATCTTCTACAAAGACATTACCGTCAATTTCCGGAGCATCGGCATAAGAACGTGCAACAGCAACAGGATATTCATCTTCCAAACTATCGACCAATACAGTCATCGTTTGACCAATACGTTTTTGTAATTTGGCAGCAGAGATTTGTTGCTGCACTTGCATAAAGCGCTCGTAACGCTCTTGCTTAATTTCTTCTGGCACATGATCTGGTAAATCATTTGCCGTAGCGCCTTCTACTGGTGAATAGGTAAAGCAGCCTACACGATCAAGTTGAGCTTCAACCAACCAATCGAGCAAAATCTGGAAGTCTTCTTCAGTTTCGCCTGGAAAGCCAACCACGAAAGTAGAACGGATCACAAGATCCGGGCATTTTTCGCGCCATAATTTAATTTTTTCTAATGTATTCTCACTATGCGCCGGACGTTTCATTAATTTAAGAACGCGTGGGCTTGCATGCTGGAATGGAATATCGAGGTATGGCAAGATTTTACCTTGAGCCATCAAATCGATTACTGCATCAACATGTGGATATGGATATACATAATGTAAGCGAACCCAAATTCCAAGCTGACCAAGTGCTTCACACATGTCAAAGAATTTGGTTTTTACGGGCTGTCCATTCCAGAAATCGAGCTTATATTTGGTGTCTACGCCATAAGCTGAGGTATCTTGGGAAATGACCAAGATTTCTTTTACACCTGCACGTTTTAACGCAGCAGCTTCTTCTAATACGCTTCCAACCGGACGTGATACTAAATCACCGCGCATGCTCGGGATAATACAGAAGGTACAACGGTGGTTACAGCCTTCAGATATTTTTAAATAAGCATAATGTTTCGGTGTTAAACGGATACCTTGTTCAGGAACAAGGTCAATAAACGGATTATGTTTAGGCGGTGCTGGGACATATTCATGAACAGCTTCCATAACGTCTTGATAAGCTGCTGCACCAGTAACTTTTAGAACATTAGGGTGCATTTGACGAATTTTATCTTCGTCTTTACCTAAACAGCCCGTCACAATAACTCGGCCATTTTCACTCATGGCTTCGCCAATTGCATCTAAAGATTCTTGTACTGCAGATTCAATAAAACCACAGGTATTAACAACAACTAAATCAGCACCATCATAATCTGATGCAACTTGATAACCTTCAGTCTTTAACTGAGTTAAAATTCGTTCAGAATCTACCAATGCCTTAGGACAACCTAAAGAAACAAAACCGACTTTGGGGGTCTTCATGAATCTGCGCTCCACTTGAATGCGCGTATTGTATGTCTTTTCTCGTCTCAAGCATAGGTGGAAACCCCACTCTTTGTGTAATGCACCAAAATACAACCAATATTTGCACCAAAACTCAATATTGCACCAAGTTGGATCATGATATTATTGGTCTATACATCCGTATTTTTGACCAAAAGATATTAAGAACGATTTTAGAGCGCTTTAACTACGCTTAAAACCTTAAAATAAACCATAAACAAAGTTGGCGTACATTTTGCATCAATCATGTTCTATAACGGTGAAAACCGATAACCAATGAAGATGCCATTGCGCCATTTTAAGACAGGAACGATTCGCTAATGGATCAACACACACCTATCGACTATCGCCTATTGGTAGACAATTTAACTACTGCGATTTTATTAATCGATAGTAACTTTAATATTTTTTATTTGAATTCCGCTTGTGAAGCACTTTTTGACATTAGTTTGCTTCGCGCTTCTGGACAACCGGTTTTAAATTTACTTCATGCACCTGATGATACCTTTAATACGCATGAAGCCTTATTGAACACATTAAAAACGGGACAACCTTATACACGTCGTGAAGCCATCATTAATGTCAATTTTAAAGATTTACATGTGGATTATACGGTCTCGCAATTAAATGCAGGTAAAAGCTACCACCCGCTGTTACTTATTGAGTTAAATCCTATTGATCGTATGTTGAAAATTTCTAAGGAAGAAAACCTAATTCAACAACATCAAGTGGCTAGACAACTGGTTCGAGGCGTTGCTCACGAAATTAAAAACCCTCTGGCTGGTATTCGGGGGGCAACTCAGTTACTTGCTCGTAGTTTAAATGACGAGAGCTATGCTGAATTTACAGATATCATTATTAACGAGGTAGATCGTCTCACCAATTTGGCCGACACCATGTTGGGCTCAAGACAACTGCCAAGTTATGAAAATGTAAATGTGCATGAACCTCTAGAACGGGTACGCTCTTTAATCGCAAATCAGACCAAGAAAAAAATCAAAATTACGCGTGATTATGATTTGTCTTTACCCGATGTAAAAGCCGATCGCGACCAACTCATTCAAGTCATGCTCAATATTAGCGTTAATGCGATTCAAGCTATTACAGAAAATAAATCATTTTTTACAGATCAAGAGCCTGAATTAATTTTACGCACCCGTATTCAACGTCTAGTCACCATTAATGGAGTACTCAACCGCTCTGCTGTACGAGTCGATATTGAAGACAATGGACCGGGTATTCCCGAAAGCATTTTAGAGTCTGTGTTTTACCCTTTGGTTACAGGACGAGCAAAAGGCACAGGGCTTGGCCTGAGTATTGCACAGAACATCATGCATCAACATAACGGAATGATTGAATGCCAATCAGTTCCTGGAAAAACAATGTTTAGCTTATATTTACCTTGGGAGTCAGACCGTGTCGCGAAATAAAATATGGGTTATTGATGACGATCGCGCCATGCGATGGGTACTTGAAAAGACCTTTAAAGAAGAAGGATTTGACGTCACCAATTTTGAAGAAGCTCAAACAGCACTGGAACGTTTACATCATGATGCGCCCGATGTCATCTTAACTGACATTCGTATGCCAGGTATTGATGGGTTAACTTTCTTATCTAAAGTGAAAAACTCTCACCCCGACTTGCCTGTTATCATTATGACAGCGCATTCGGACTTAGAGTCTGCTGTATCAAGCTATCAGACTGGTGCATTCGAGTATTTACCAAAGCCATTCGATATTGATGAAGCTTTAGCTCTAGTCAATCGAGCGATTTTGCATATCAATAAATTGCAGCAGCAAGAAGCGACAAAAACAGCTTCACCACTACAATCAACAGAAATTATTGGCGAATCTCCTGCTATGCAAGAGGTTTTCCGAGCGATTGGTCGTTTATCTCAGTCGCATATTACCGTTTTAATTAATGGTGAATCAGGCACAGGTAAAGAACTGGTTGCGCATGCTTTACATAAACATTCTCCACGACGCGCTAAGCCTTTTATTGCATTAAATATGGCAGCAATTCCTAAAGATTTAATCGAAACGGAATTATTTGGTCATGAAAAAGGTGCATTCACTGGTGCCAATACTCAACATCAAGGTCGATTTGAACAAGCCAATGGTGGAACTCTCTTCCTTGATGAAATTGGTGACATGCCATTTGAAACCCAGACTAGATTGTTACGTGTGCTCGCAGATGGTGAGTTTTACCGGGTTGGTGGTCATATACCGGTTAAAGTAGATGTCAGAATTGTCGCGGCAACCCATCAAGACTTAGAAAAACTGGTGAATGAAGGTCGTTTCCGTGAAGACTTATATCACCGTCTAAATGTTATTCGAATTCATATTCCGAAGCTTGCGCATCGCAGTGAAGACATCCCGATGCTGGCTCAACATTTCTTGGCTCGCGCGGGTAAAGAGCTAGGCGTAAGTCCAAAGATTTTACGCACTGAAACAACGGACTATATGCAACAATTACCATGGCCTGGTAATGTTCGTCAGCTTGAAAATACCTGCCGTTGGTTAACCGTCATGATTACTGGTCGTGAGGTTTATCCAGAAGATTTACCTTCTGAGCTTAAACAGGTTCCACTCCAAAAAAGTAGTGAGACTAGTCAACCAGCACCATCTTTTGAACGTATTTCTTTACACCATTGGGATGAGCTACTAAGCCAATGGGCAATTCAAAAACTTAAAAATGGTGAAATGAAAATTTTAGACATTGCTACCCCAATGTTTGAGCGCACCTTAATTAATGCGGCACTACAGCAAACTCGTGGGCGTAAACGTCATGCAGCCGAACTATTAGGTTGGGGGCGTAACACCCTAACCAGAAAGTTAAAAGAGCTGGGCATGGATTCTGCTGATGACGATGATGAGGACGAACATAAAGCAACATTGTCAGAAGCTTAAAACCGAAGCAAAAATCAAAAAGCGGCTAATTTAATTTAGCCGCTTTTCTTTATGACTATTTAAATCGGAATTAACTGCCAAACTAAAATGTGAACATACAGTTACATGATCAAAAAATTCTAAATTTCCACATAAATCATTATATTTTATATATTTTACCTGAACCTATGCTCTACTTATTGTTTACCAGATGACCTAAAAACATACCAATGACCATCGTTAAAGATAGATTTGCTATACTAGATAAGCAGTGTTAGCCGTCGTTATTAAATTTTATGCATGATCCAGTCCTTGAGTCACATCATCTCGTATGTGAGAAACCCCAAACACGCCGCGGTATAGAACGTCGTTTAGCTCTATTGCTAAGCGCAACCGAGCTGTTTTTGGAAAAAGGATATGATGCTGTCTCTCTTGACGACATCGTTAATCATGCTGGTGGTTCAAAAACCTCTATTTATAAATACTTTGGTAATAAAGATGGCTTATTTACTGCAATCTGCGATTATCGCCGTGAAATGTTTTTTAAAGATATCTGCATTGCATTTCAACCAGAGCAAACTTCTTTAAAAGATTATTTAATCCAAACTCTCATCCGTTTTTATAAACACATTATTCAACCTGAACACATTGCCTTTTTACGTTTGGTTATTGAACAAACTCAATGTAATGCAACTTTGAGCCAATACTTATATGAAAAATGTGCTCTGGATGTCCAAAATACAATTGCTCAAGCCTTACTCATATCTCATCAATCAGGTGAAATTACCTGTACATCTCCTGATCATTCCTCTCTTATGTATTTTGGAATTTTACGTGATATTGAATGGCGAATGATTATGGGAATGCCTCTTCCACCCAATGAAATGGAAGTTATTGATTATATTAATTATTGTGTTGATATTTTTTTAAAGGGGCATCATAAAGTCTAATTCTTTTGCATTTTGAAATGCTTATAGTATAGTAGACTTCTTTTTTCCCACTTCCACCCAGCCAACAACAGATAATTGTTGTAATTCAAAACAATTATTATGGAGTAGCTACATGGCTCTAAGACATTTCCTGACTTTACGTGATCTATCCACTCTAGAACTTAATCGCATTTTGGAACGCGCAAGCGAACTTAAGAAAATGCAGCAAAGCAATAAGGTATATCAACCTTTTGTTGGTAAAGTATTGGGAATGATTTTTGAAAAATCGAGCACACGCACTCGTATTTCTTTTGAAGCTGGTATTAATCAATTTGGTGGTAGTGCCATTTTCTTATCACCACGTGATACGCAATTAGGCCGTGGTGAACCGATTGAAGATTCAGCACGTGTTATTTCAAGCATGCTTGATATCGTAATGATTCGTACTTTTGGTCACGATATCGTTGAACGTTTTGCATCTTATTCAAAAGTTCCCGTTATCAATGGCTTAACTGACGATCACCATCCTTGTCAGTTACTTGCAGATTTACAAACTTATATTGAACATCGCGGCAGCATTGAAGGCAAAACCGTAGCTTGGATTGGTGATGGCAATAATATGTGTAATTCATACATTGAAGCTGCACACATGATGGGTTTCAAACTCAAGATTGCATCACCAAAAGGTTATGAACCTAAACCTGAATTTTTAGCAGAGTTTGGGCATTGTGTTGAACTTTTTGATAATGCGGAAGATGCGGCTGTAAATGCTGATCTTATTGTTACAGATGTATGGGCAAGCATGGGACAAGAAGAAGAACAGAAGCTTCGTGAAAAAGCCTTTGCTGATTTTCAGGTTAACGAGAAATTAATGGGACTTGCACACCCGGACTGTTTATTCATGCACTGCTTACCTGCTCATCGTGGTGAAGAAATTTCTGAAACCATGCTCGACCATAAAAATGCCGTCGTATGGGACGAAGCAGAAAACCGTCTGCATGCACAAAAAGCTTTAATGGAATTTTTACTCAACGAAAATTTGAAAAAAGCTTAATTTCTAATTCAAAAACAGCATCGTTAAGGTGCTGTTTTTTTATTTTTATAAGATCCCTATTCCCTCATTTATTATTTTAAAAATTTTTATGATGTTGCCCAATATATAAACAGTCTATATTCCAACTGTCACACATAATCGTGTATAACATTCTACACAATAAGCCAAGCCTACTCGTGTAGAGTGCGATTATGACAACCCTTGAACAATCACTATCTGAAATCCCTGCATTTTCGATCATTCATGAACATTTATTTAGTTCAGCGCAACCTTCTATCGAACAACTTAGGCTCATTAAAGAGTATGGTTGTAGCACTGTTATAAATTTAGCTTTATCGAATTCACCAGATAGTATTAAAAATGAGGACCAGGTCTGTATTGAATATGGTTTAAATTATATTCATATTCCAATTGACTGGGAAACACCCTCTTCTGACCAATGCTTATTAGTTTTAGATTTGATTGACCATTTAGTGCAGAATGAAATTGTTTGGATACATTGTGCCAAAAATAAACGCGTAAGTTGTCTTATGTATGTCTACAGACAATTTTATATGAATATGGATATGCCAACCTGTCAGGATTTGCTTCATGAAATTTGGGAGCCAAATGAAACATGGACAGGACTCATTCATAGTATTACCTTACAGCTTCAAGGCCGTAAGGCTACCTTAGAACTTCAACAGTCTTTGCAACAAACCAATGATTTAGTTTAATGAGATATTAACACCGTCGCTGTTGCTAAAATTCCTTCTTGGCGACCAGTAAATCCAAGTTTTTCGGTTGTGGTCGCTTTGATACTAATTTGATTTAAATCTACATTTAAAACATCTGCAATGCTTTGACGCATTTCCAAATTGTATTTTGCTAATTTAGGACGCTCACAAGCTACCGTAATATCAGCATTATTTAAATGATAACCTCGGTCTAATATTAATTGATAAACATGTTTAAGTAGAACACGGCTATCCGCTCCTTTAAATTCTGGATCTGTATCCGGAAAATGCTGACCAATATCACCAAGTGCTAAAGCACCTAGTAAGGCATCACATAATGCATGTAACACGACATCGCCATCAGAATGTGCCTTCAAACCATGCGTATGCGGAATTTGAACGCCAGCTAAGGTTACGAATTTACCCTCTTCAAAGGCATGCACATCCATTCCTTGTCCAATACGAATTTGAGCAACCATATAAACTCTTCCCTTCTATTATAAAAGCTTAAGAAATCTTGTATTCAACCGTCGTGTTTCGCTATAGTACACTTAGCAAAGTAGACTGAAAGTATAAGCGATCATGCCGTCGAATACTGATATGAATCAATTGAAAAGATTAAGTTTTGTCGTGACATTGAGTTGTTTATGCTCATCGCTTGTTTTTGCAGAATCTATCGACTGCTCCAACTCAAAAGCAGAGCTAAAAATCTGTTCAAAAACCTTTAGCGAAGCACGAAAGCAGCTCAACAATAAATATCTTTCTGCATACTTGGTCACAGATGCCCCCCTGCAGCTTCTACAAGATACTCAAACATTGTGGCTTAGACAAACACAACAATGCAAAACCAATTCATGTATTCAACAACAGTTTGATGTACGTGGTGATGATTTAAATTTTTATGCTTCACTTAAACAAACCCTAACTCAGCATTATCTTAAATTTGAAAATGGACATATTGCATCTCAGCCCGTTCATTTACAAATACATCAACTTGCTAAAGATAAAATCAAAATTGAAGGTTTAGCTTACCGTAATCCGAATAACCGGAAAGAAACCCAAACGGTTTCACTTATGGCTTACAGCTCTCCTGAACAGAAAAGTGAAATTTTAGATAATGAACATAACTGTAAATATAAATTTGACTTTCAGAAAGCACTGCTCATCGTAAAAACCCAGCAAAAAGGTTGTGAGCGCTTCACAGGAATTTATCGCCTGTACGACTAGTGAATATAAAATAAAAAAGCCAGTGCATAGACACTGGCTTTTCTTTTTATGCTGGATACTTTTGTTGAATATCTTGACTCACCAAAACAGCTGTAGCTGCTGACAAAGTCCAGCCTAGATGACCATGCCCCGTATTATAGAAAACTCGAGACTGTTTAGACTGTTTCACAACTGGCAACATATTAGGCATCATTGGTCTTAAACCCGCCCAAGGCACAACATGCTCAGTTGAAATGTCAAAATTACGGTTTACCCAATTTACCAAAGGTTGAATACGGTCGGCTCGAATATCTCGATTATAACCATTAAACTCGGCCGTACCTGCTACACGTAAACGATCTGGTCCTAAACGAGACGTTACAATTTTAGCGCTCTCATCCAACAAACTCACCCACGGTGCATTTTTTATACTTTTTTCATCTTTTAATTGGACGGTAATTGAATAACCTTTGACCGGATAAACATTTACACGTTCACCAATCATATCAGCTAACTGATAACTTCCTACACCACCACACACCACCAAAACATCACCTTCTAATTGAAAGCTGTCTGTTTGGGAAAGATGCGGATGCTCAGCACTTGGCTGACAATTCAGTACCACTTTATCTGCATGACACTTAATATCAGTAACTTCCAAACCGAATTTGTACTGAACGCCATATTGTTTAGTCTTTTCAGCTAAAGAGGTTGAATATTTATGGATATCACCGGTTGCATCGCTTGGTGTGTAATAGCCACCAAAGTACTCACCCGTTAAAGAAGGTTCGATTGATTTCATTTCCTCAGGTGAAACCGAGTAACGTTCTAAAGTCCCTTTATTTAGGACATCATTAACTCGCTTGGCGATGTCATAATCATCCTTTGTATGGTACATATGAAGAATACCGCGTTTCTCCAAATCAAATTGAAGCTGCTCTTTTTCAGCTACGTCAAACAAGCGCTTACGCGCAAGCAATGCCAAGCGAACGGTTTCTATTGTATTGGCTTCATAATTTTTAATATGAGACAAAAACTCAACCAACCAACTATATTTATGTAGGCTAAAGGAAGGATTCAATAATAAAGGAGCATCTTTTTGCCTCATCCATTTAAAACCTTTTATAACGGTCGCTTTCTGGTTCCAGACTTCTGCATTACAAGCAGATAATTGCCCTCCATTTGCAAATGATGTTTCCATGGCTGGATAAAGATGGCGATCAATCACTGTGACTTGGTAACCTAATTGAGATAATTCATAGGCTGAAGTAACCCCTGTGATTCCTGCACCAATCACAATAACATGTGGCATAACAGACTCCTCTGAAATGCAAGAACATTTCATCAGTACAGCCCATCTGTCATTTGTACCTGAGAGTTTCGACCTAAATACTACCTTTTAGTATTTCGATCTTCCCCTTCGGTGAGTTTATGACTTATAAGTTTTTATTCTCCATGCTTATAAATCTTAAGCTGCTCTCCAGATTTTTTAATTATTACAGTCCTTTTGCCTGAGAGTTTCCGGGCCTGTTGCTCCTTCGGCGGGTTCTTAAGAACCTCTCTCCCGCAATAATTTTGTATTTATATAAGCAATGTATCTGCCACTTTTAAAAAAACGCATTCTTTTCTTGTAAACTTTTGTACAACCCACCAAAAAAACACGCAAATTTTTGATTTAATTATAAAAAAGGTGAATTATAAGAATTCACCTTTTGATATTCATTAGAGCTTTCCATTAAGCACTTGGTCCGAAACGGTACCTTTCCATTGCTCCCGCAAGGTTGGCAAATAAAATTTCTCGCCTATTGTGAACAGTTCAGCATCAATGAGTGCATGAATTTCGTGCATAAAAATATAATCCAATGCAACTAGAGAAAGTTGAGGATTTTTTTGTGCTACTTTTTTACGTTTCGCTTGAGCTTGTTTGATCAACTCGTTTGCAAAATTTTTATCTTTATAAGCGGTAATGGCATTTAAACGAAGCTCAATCACCCCCCAACCTGCCAATAACTTTTTGAAGATTTCAAAGTCTTTTGCGGTTGATTCCCAAGTTACATTTTCCAGATCATTATCTTCAGGTAAAACAGGTAATAATAAATCACCAGTACTTGGAAAAATCTTTTTAAGATTTAACAGAAATTTAACAGGCTGATCACTTGGGTAATCATTAAATTGCACATGTTGTTGAGTATCTGTTAAATAAATAGAGAGCATTCAAAAAATCCTTAACTAAGCGACTGTTTTTCATAATTAATTTAAAAACCGCAAGAACAAAAGCAATTAAAAAGTAATATAAAAACAGGATAAGGTGGGCATTTTAACAATTATGGCAGCTTATTCAACACCAAGTTGGTTTGATAAAGTTTAATAAGGAATAATTACAACCTAGAAACTTGCAAAATAAAACTTATACAACTTTGAAAATTAAAAATATGTATATATTAAATATATTATTTTTTAGTCCAATGTTAAATTTAGTGTTATAATACAGTGATTTACTCACTTTCATCTGGGCTTCCATAGAAATGAATAGATTACAATTAATTTTATTAGTTTTAAGTACTGCTACTTTTTCTCCTTTTGTATTTTCTGAAACAACTATCTCCCCAACCAAATATGAATTTTATGGACAAGAGTCAAAACGCCATAAGAGTATGCTTGAGGTAAATAATAGTTCAGATCATAAAATTAACGAATCACAACACAATCCTTTCCGCTCTGATTCAAACAAACAAAACGTAGATTTTTTTGAGATTGCAAAACACTACCAAGAAGAGCAACCACAAAACACTTATTCTCACTCTCCCGACCATACTGTAAATATGAGTGATCATGAACGAAGTCTCTATTACATTAGAAATCACGACAATATGGGCATTCAAAGAGATGTTCGTTATCAACAATATAGATCATTAAAACAACAATATGATAAAGGTGTCATTTCTCGTGATGAATATAAAAATAAAGTTTACAAAATCTCAAGATAAGCTTATCTATATTGAAGCCTTCTTTTAAAAAGGAGGCTTCTACAGTTAATTTTGATATAGATTGTTAAAAATATTTTAAATAACAAAGATTCATAGTAAACAAACAATAAAAAGTAAACAGTTTTAGCTTTTAAAACGCGCCACACTACTCAAATCTTCTCTACGAATAAAGGAGATAGCAATGAAGATTCGCGCTTCACGTACCTATTCAACTTATTCAAATAATTATTTTATTTCTAAAGAGTATGAATGCAGTGTTATTCCGGTAAAAGGAATGTGCTTTACTGATCTTGGTTTGACCGAAAATGGTGTGATTCAGCCAGTAGAAATTAATGAGGTCACTATAGATCCAGCATCTAATTCTTATCATATTCTTTTAGCTAAAGACTCACATGAATATACAAAAGAAGAATTAAAAAGAAAGTTTGAAGAGATGAAAGCTAATGGCTGGGAATATATAGAAGATCTATTGGTATAGCTCTTATTTTTAATAAATAACTTAGGGTAAATGAGTGGCCCTAACTTTAACATCTTAAGCACAATAGCCATCAGTAGTTAAGAGTTTGTAAAATCGCTACAAAATATACTGCTGATGGCTATTGTTAGATCACTTATTTACTATTTGGCGAAACCATTTTTTCAGGTTTAACCACTTCATCAAATTGCTCTGCTGTAACAAGTCCTAGCTCTACAGCAACTTGTTTTAAAGTTTTATTCTCTTTATAAGCAGTTTTCGCCACTTTTGCAGAGTTTTCATAACCAATAACCGGATTTAATGCCGTAACTAACATAAGAGAATTATGCAAGAAGTGATCAATTTTCTCACGATTTGGCTCAATCCCTACTGCACAGTGATCATTAAAACTATTACATGCATCACCAAGCAACTGAATAGATTGCAGTAAGTTATAAGCAATTACTGGCATAAATACATTGAGCTCGAAGTTACCAGAAGCACCAGCGACATTAATAGTGGTATCGTTGCCAAGCACTTGGGCAACAACCATGGTCATGGCTTCACTTTGAGTCGGGTTCACTTTACCTGGCATAATACTTGAACCAGGTTCATTTTCAGGAATACGGATTTCGCCGAAGCCACAACGTGGGCCACTTGCTAACCAACGAATATCATTGGCAATCTTGTTCAAGCTTACCGCTAGAGTTTTTAATGCGCCTGATGCAAAAACAGCAGCATCACGTCCTGCAAGTGCTTCAAATTTATTAGGAGCGGTAACAAATGGCAAACCCGTTAAAGCTGCAAGCTGAGCTGCTGCCTTAACAGCATAGTCAGGATGAGCATTTAACCCAGTTCCTACCGCTGTGCCACCTAATGGTAACTCATACAGACCACTTAAAGCTTGCTGTAAACGTACTAAACCATGCTCGAGCTGAGAAACATAACCGCTAAACTCTTGGCCAAGTGTCAGTGGCGTCGCGTCTTGTAAATGGGTACGGCCAATTTTAACAATATCTTGAAATTCGTCTGACTTTTTTTGCAAAGTCGCTTTAAGCTGTTCTACGGCTGGAATCAGTAATTCATTAATTTGCAAACTTGCCGCAACATGAATAGCCGTTGGGAATGAGTCATTAGTAGATTGTGCGCGGTTAACATGATCGTTCGGATGTACCGGCTTTTGTGCTCCGAGCGCTTGGCCTAGCTTTTGATTTGCAATATTTGCAATCACTTCATTACAGTTCATGTTACTTTGCGTACCTGAACCTGTTTGCCAAACCACGAGTGGAAACTGAGAGTCCCATTTCCCTGCAATCACTTCCTCAGCTGCCCCCACAATATATTGGCTCAAATCTTGTGGTAACTGGCCTAACTCTGCATTGGTTATTGCCGCTGCTTTTTTTACCAAGCCCATCGCTCGAATCATGGCACGGGGTAAACGCTCCTGCCCGATTTTAAAGTTCTGTAAGCTACGTTGGGTTTGTGCACCCCACAGCGCTTCATTCGGAACTTCAATCTCACCCATTGTGTCATGTTCAATTCGTGTTTGCATAGAAACCTCGGTTATCTGGTTAAAGAACTCACGGGCTGAAGCAATTTATGCTTTGGCTAGTTAATTTTAGTATCGTACTCAAGCATTCCATTATTGTAAATAAGAATCATTATCTTATCTTCCATTTAATGTATTTTGATAAAATCTCCATTCATCTTCAATCATTTGTTTTAAAGTTCGCTTAGGTGCCCATTGTAATAAAGTTTTTGCTTTTCCTATATTTGCACCAATCTGTGCTAACTCTTCATGCTTATAAATCGCAGATTGTGTCGGAATTTCGGCTTGGGTAACCTGTGAAATTTCATCTAATAATTGACGAATCGAATGCACTTGCTCATGAGCAATATTAAAAGCTTCACAGCAATGGCTTTGATCACGTAACCAATGTAAAGTTGAGCTTACTGCCTCACATACATCTAATACATGTAAAAAGCTACGTTCTACGGTATGGTCCTCGGTAGAAGACTGATCCTGTAACTCAATTAAATCACGTTGCATCGCTGCAACTTGCATGGCAAGCGGTACAATATTTTTAGGGAGCTGTGCTACATACTCGCCTAATACGCCATGCTCAAAAGCACCTACAATATTTGATAGACGTAAAATTGCAATTTTCCATTCATGATCAATTTTGTAAGTATCACGGATGATTTCTTCAATCATCTGTTGCGACTTAATATAAGGGTTAGGATAAGCATAGTTAAAATCATCTGTTTCGCTTAACTGTGAACCAGATTTTCCATAGACTGCCAAACTAGATAAATGAATAAAATGACGGACGCCTGTACGTTGCATTGCACGCAATAGGCTCATGATACAACTGACATTATCATTATAATATTCAAGCGGTTTTAAATTAGACTCTTCAATAGATTTAAAACCAGCCGTATGAATGACTGCATCAATTGAGTACTGTTCAAATACTTTGTTCAATGCAGGCGTGTTACGTACATCAAGTTTAACAAACGGAACGTACATACCAGAGATGTATTCTAACCGCTCAAGCGTTTGCAAGGTCGAGTTAGCCAAATTATCGACAAGAACCACTTCTTGGCCTTGAGCCATGAGACTCAATGCAATATGTGAACCGATAAAGCCTAAACCACCTGTCACTAAAATCATTGTATACTTACCTTTCTCTTAATGTATCTACGCCCATTTAGACGTATGACCATAGTGAATTCTCAATGAGTACATTACTACTAATAACCTCTGCTCCTACTTCGATCCATGCTTGGCATGCGCTGGGCCTAGCTCAGGCACTCAAAAGTAAAAATGAAGACTTTCGTGTATTCTTTTACCAAGATGGCGTTCAAGTTGCGAATGATTTTCAGTGGGTTCCTGACGACCAGCGTAATTTAACGCATGAATGGCAAAAGCTCGCGATCAGACTTCCTGTTTGCGTTAGCGCTGCTCTTGCACGCGGGATTACCGATGCAGAAAATGCGAGTCGCCATCAACTTAGTCATCACAACCTAGCGAACAACTTTGAGTTAGTTGGTCTAGGTGAACTTGCTGATGCAGTACAGTCAGCCTCTCGTCTTCTTCAATTTTAAGTTACTTTGTTAACTTAGATTGTTGCTTTTAAAAGGTATATTGTGTGAAAACTGTACTCGTTATTTTGACCCAAGCCAATCTAACCAGCCTACAAGTCAATGAAAGCCTCGCCGCTACTATGGTTTTAGCAACCTTTGGCTCACCAGTCAAAGTATTATTAAAAGATGCGGCTCTTAGTCTTTTACAAAATGAACGTAACTTCGACCAATTGCAGCATGCTTTTAAAATTGCTTCAAATATGGTGGATAGCTTTGAGTTTTATGACTTAAGTCCAATCCTTGTTGAAGCCAAAAACAAACAGCATCCATTTGTTCAAAACAGCGAGCAGGAACTAGAATTTGTTCAGTTAGATACTGAACTCATCCAGTCTTTCGATCATGTCTTATATTGGTAGATAAAGGTGTAATTTTAATGACGCAATCAACTCTTTATCTTGTGCAAGCTTCTTATCACCATACTCCTCGCATTATTGAAGAACTTGCAAAGCTATTTCATAAAGATGATCAAATTGTTTTTATGGGTGACTCAACTGCTCAACTTTCGGTAAATATTTGTCAGCAGTTTGGCTCAGTTTCTTGTTTGTCTCATGAAAAAGATTTAATTGATGCAGAAACCTTGGCTCAGGTTAAAGTATTGAACTATGATCAGTTTGCGGATCTGGTTTTACAATTTAATCGATGCATTTCTTTGAAATAATATAGTTAGGCTCATTTTTATGAATTTAGAATTAGATCAAGATGGTCATTTAGTCGACTATACGATTTGGAATCCCGAAGTAGCACAGGAACTCGCCAAATCTCTCGATCTTGAATTAACAGATTGGCATTTTGAAGTTTTAGCTGCGGTTCGCCAATTTTATCAGCAATTTGGGCATTCTCCTGCAACACGTCCTTTGATTAAGTTTTTAATGAAAACCGTCAGTCCAGATATTAATAATGCTGTTTTACAGCAAAAATTTAATACCGGTTTAGTTGCTCGCCATCTCAGTCGCTTGGCAGGTATTCCTAAACCGGCAAATTGTTTATAGATTTTTATGCGAATTTTTTAGCGGCAGCGACACATAAAATTGTTACTGCCGTTACCATTAACATCGACCAACTTACATGTTCATGTAATAAAAGTGCGGCAATCGCAAGTCCCATTAAAGGCTGTAAAAGCTGTAGCTGGCTAATTGCAGCAATACCACCTTGTGCAAGCCCTTTGTACCAAAAAAAGAACCCGATGAGCATACTAAATAAAGATACGTAAACCAGCCCTGCTACCGCTGATGGAGATACATCTTGAAAGGAAACGGGCATATAAAAAAGAGTAGCAAGCAGCATAATCGGTAAAGCTAAAATAAGCGCCCAACAGATCACCTGCCATCCACCTATTTTTTTCGAAAGTACTCCGCCTTCGGCATAGCCAAATCCACACAAAATAATTGCAATAAGCATGTATAAATCGCCGATGCCAAAAGAAGCTTCACCCGATAAGAAAAACATATAGGTAAAAACAACCAGACTGCCTAAAATTGCAAATATCCAAAAAAATAAATTTGGTTTTTCTCCACCTCTCACTACTGCAAATATGGCTGTAGCTAATGGCAGAAGACTAACAAAGACAATCGAGTGGGCTGCGTTCATATACTGTAGAGCAAGCGCAGTAAATAAGGGAAACCCAACTACAACGCCTAAAGCCACAATAGCGAGTGGCCACCAATCTTGTTTAGCAGGCTTTTTTTCCTTAAGCAAAAAGATAAGAATTAAACCCAAAACTCCTGCAATGACAGCTCTTGCTGCTGTTAGAAAACCAGGCTCAAAACCTGTTACCGCAATACGGGTAGCCGGTAATGAACCGGCAAAAATTGCCACCCCAATAAAACCATTCACCCAACCGTTCATAAACTTTTGCATATTATTCTCCGCAACTATACGAAGAATTTAAGCTGTGATATGGTGTCAAAACCAGATACAAAGCAGTACAATTTTAAAAAACTGTTATGTATAAACAAACAGTACAGTTAGAGATAATTAGTGTGAACCAGACCAAAACAAAAATCGAGTTTGTTATTTCACAGATTGAACAACAAATTAAGAATCGTTCTTTAACTCCAGGAACTCGACTTCCCTCTATACGTAAATTAGCCAAAGATTTAGGTTTTTCTGTTTCTACTATTGTCGAAGCTTATGAGCGATTAATTGCCCTAGGTAAAATTGAATCACGTAGTGGTTCCGGCTTTTATGTAGTAGCACCCCTTGCACCTTTAGCCTTAAGTGAATTAGGACCCAAATTAGATCGCTCTATAGATCCGTTATGGATTTCACGTCAGTCTTTAGAAGCAGAACCTAATGCGTTTAAACCCGGTTGTGGTTGGTTACCAAATGATTGGATGCCACTTGAAAGTATCCGCAAAGCATTAAGGTCAGCCACACGTAGCGAAGACGATAGTTTATTGGGTTATTCTTCACCGTTGGGGCTGCCCGCATTAAGAGATCTACTGGCTAGACGGGCACAAAGTAAAGGTATAGAGGCAAACCTTAATCAAGTTCTTCTAACCGATTCAGGCACTCAAGCTATTGATCTGGTTTGTCGTTTTTTACTTAAACCAGATGATGTGGTTCTAATTGATGACCCTTGCTACTTTAACTTTCATGCTCTACTTAAAGTTCATCAAGTTAAAGTTGTTGGTATTCCCTACACTCCAAATGGCCCGGACTTAGAGGCATTTAAAGAAGCTATCGAGAGCTATAACCCTCGGCTTTATATTACAAATTCCGGAATACACAACCCAACTGGTGCAACACTCTCACTCTCGACAGCTCATCAATTATTAAAATTAATTGATCAGTCTAATTTAATTGTGATTGAAGACGATATCTTCTCAGATTTTGAATATACTCCCGCTCCACGACTTGCAGCCCTAGACAACCTTTCACGCGTGATTTTTATTGGAAGTTTTTCTAAAACGCTCTCTGCTTCTATTCGCTGCGGCTATATTGTTGCGAAACCAGAATGGATTGATCAGATTGCCGATTTAAAAATAGCCACCAGTTTTTCTCACAATGGACTCTCAGCCAAGATTTTACACACAGCTTTAACCGATGGTTCATATCGTAAGCATCTAGATTTATTAAAAGTTCGTTTAGCTCAAGCCATGCAAGAAACAATCGCGAAGCTTAAATCGATTGGGATAGAACCGTGGATTGAGCCCAAGGCCGGAATTTTTGTGTGGTGTCGTCTACCGGAAGGTGTAGATGCAGCGAAGATTGCTCAGTTTTGCCTGAATCGGCAAGTGATTCTCGCCCCGGGTAATGCCTTTAGCCAAGCACAATCGGCAGGTCAATTTATCCGTTTTAATATTACACAATCAAATCATGATTATATTTATAAGACTCTTGCAGAAGCGCTTCTACAAGAGTCATTAGAGAAACAAGTTTAAGCCTGTTTTTGCTTTTGTTCCATATAAGCAAAATAGCCCGGCCCAGCAGAAACCTGAACTTGTTTTGCATGTAATGGTTCACGACATACTGAACACACCATAACAGGTTCAAATTTATGTCCACATGCTTTGTGACGATATTCCAAAGGTTTACCTAAACCTTGGTCCATCCATTTATCTGCCCAGTTCGCCATAGATAAGATAATTGGATAAAGCTCAAAGCCTTTATCCGTGAGACGATATTCAAAGCGTTCCTGACGGTCAAAATAAGGCGCTTTCACTAAAATTTCGTATTCAACCAACCGTTTTAAGCGATCAGAAAGGACATGACGAGTGACACCTAATGATTTTTGAAAGTCATCAAAACGACGAATTCCCATAAAAGCATTACGTAATATTAGCATCGTCCATCGATCACCAATCACTGATAGCATACGGGCAACAGAACAAGGCTGATCACCGATGTCATCCCATTTCATCTTTATGCTTTCCTCAATATAAAACTGGCCTACTTGCCTTATTATTTATACCCTAAACCACTTAATATGTTATATGCAATATTCAGCTTAGAAATAAGTTTTTAGTATATTTATAAAGGTTATTTTTTAAAATAACAGTCACTAAAAATAGTTATAAAATATAATTAATCCATCAGTATGGATTAATTATATACAGCTTATTTATAAGTTAATTTGAAATAAAGAGTCCCTTTAGCACAGTTCCTGATGCTAGTTTTGTATTCGCAGGAATACGGACTAAACTATTGGCTTGCATAAGGTTACTCAGCATATGAGACTGCTGCTTGGCCAAACTTTTTACTTTAAGTTGCCCTGTATCAAAGTAAGCATACATTCGTAAAAATCGCTCACGTGCATCTTCTTTTAAATCATGCTCTAAAATTGCGGTAAACCATTCTGGTCCCTGTCTATTGCCCTGCAAGGCATCAAGCAAAGATTTACCATAAACTTGCATTGCGACATATACCGCAGCAGGATTGCCCGGTAAGCCTAACAAATAACAGGAATGGTGGGTTTGTGAATTATGGTATTCGGCAAAGAATAAAGGTTTACCCGGTTTTTGTTTAACTTTCCAAAAGATTTGTTCAAAACCAACTTCGAAAGCACAGGGCCGAACAAAGTCGTAGTCTCCTACCGAAACTCCGCCAGTCGTTATAACAACATCATGGCTGTCTTTTAGTTGGTTAAAGTAATGGGTGACCTGATCTGCTTCATCTGCCACATGAATGAGTTCGATATCTAAACCATAATCTTCAAACCAAGCTTTTAGTAATGGACCATTTGCATCAAAGACTTTTCCATCGATTAAATCTTCTGCCGTTTGAGCAACTTCATCACCCGTGATCAAAACAGCGACTTTCGGTGCACGATAGACTTCAAGGGTTTGCACACCTGCCATACTTAAAGCAGCCAAGCTTCCAATATTTAGAAACTGTCCTACTTGAGCAAGTAACTGCCCTTGCTGGATTTCTTCTCCGGTAAAGCGGATATCGGCTTGAGGGCGTATATGTTCCGTTAAATAAATTTCTTGAGCCGAAATAACCGATACGATTTCTTGCCGTGCTACATGCGTTGCCCCTTCAGGAATTTTGCCGCCCGTAAATATACGAATTGCCTGACCTTCACCGAGTATGTCGTGACTCTCACTTCCGGCACGAATCTCACCTGTGACTTGGAACTTTTGATTATTTAAATCTTCTGCATGGCTACAAAGTGCATAACCGTCTACCGCACTTTGAGAAAAACTTGGTAAATTAATTTCAGAGTAAATATCTTTGGCAAGATAACTACTTAGGCTATTTGTTAGAGTCTTTTGAATAGAGCTTAAGTTTTTAGGCTTATTAATAACTAAATCTAGCGCTTCATCTATACTGATTAATCCACGCTCAGCACCACAACCTGACATTATTCATAGCCTCCTGGATGTGGTAAATCACGGCAAACATCAAAAATATGGACTAATGCGGGTAAAATAGCGGCCATTGATTCGCTTGCTCCACCACGGCTTCCCGGTAATGTCACTACTAACGAACGGTCAATAAACCCGGCTACTCCGCGTGACATAGCAGCGTATGGCGTGCGTTTTTGTCCAAATGAGCGAGCAGCTTCCATTAAGCCATCTAATTTACGTTCTAAAAGAGGCTCTAGCGTATCAACTGTAATGTCACGCTTACCAATTCCTGTCCCACCCACGGTCATAATACAAGCATACGATTTGGTGAGTTCTAGAACCAATTCTTTGAGATCATCTGCTTCATCAGGCAAAATTTGGTAATGGATCGGATCAAACCCAGCTTCAGTTAAAGTTTCAACTACAGATTTTCCGGCCGTATCCGGCTTTCTACCCGCTGCTACGGTATCTGACAATACAATAACCGCAGCCGAAACAGGCTGACGCAATACCCGTTTAAAATGGGATTTTCCGCCTTTTTTCTTAAGTAATTTACATTGATCCATCCAGAGTTCTTCTGGTTCACAATGAGGCTTTAACATATCGTAAATAGTTAAGCCTGCAAGGCTTGCCGCCGTCAAAGCTTCCATTTCTACACCAGTTGGTCCAATGGTCTCAACGGCAGCAATAATTTTTACAAAGTCATGTTCCAATTCATATTCTACATCTGCCCGATAAATCGGTAGCGGATGACATAGTGGAATCAGCTCATCAGTTCGTTTTGCTGCCAAAATTCCTGCAACACGTGCTGTTTTTAATGCATCACCTTTTTCCGTGTTTCCTTGTCTTAATAGTTCAATACAGTGCGGTGGTGCATATAAAATCGCTTGTGCTTCAGCAACACGATAACTTTCCGGCTTCATTCCTACGTTTTTCATTATTTATCCTAGTATTACATATTTCAGTGTGAGTGCTCATGGCCGGCATGATGATGGTGTTTGTGGTCGTGCGGTGTATCCTTACGAATACAACAGCCCTCTACATAATGACTTGTGCCATCTGTAAAAAACTCTTCTTTAAAGACAGGTACTTCATGCTTTACCCGTTCGACCGCTTCCTCACATGCCTGAAAAGCTTCACGGCGATGGGCTGCATAAGCAATTGCAATGATTGCTGTTTCGCCCACATCTAAATATCCAATCCGATGAACCACTCGCACATAAGATACCTGATACTTTTTCTCAATTTCTAGTTCAATTTCACGTATCATTTTTTCTGCAAGCGGTTTATACGATGTATATTTCAGCGCCTTTACCGCTTTACCTTCGTGGTGATTACGAACCGTACCCATAAAAATATCGATACCGCCACATTCAGGAAAAGACTGAATCGGATCAAAAGTATCCAAGCTTAAAGCCTGCTCTTGTATTCTTGCGAACTCTTTCATGACTCATCCTCCGGCAACGGGTGATAATAAAACCAAAGTACATGGCTCACTTAAGACAGTTTGTCTGGTTATGACATTATCACCAATCGCACATGCACATTTTTCCATGGCTTTTGTAGATTCCGGATACAATAAAACAATTTCATCTAATACATCTTTAACCAGACTATGGCTAGGACAAACTAGCAAAAGATTTTCAGGAAGCAATTTTTCAATTGCACCAAATGCTTCGACTTTAATTTGGATAGATTGTTGCATTTATCCCCCAAGCATATGCATGCTGATTTTACGGGTTTGTTGATGTTGTAAGGCATGGAAACCTTTGGCTTTATGCCAGATATAAGGATGAACCAGATTCTTTAAATTTTGGATATACACACCATATTCCGGAGTATGTTGTTTGCTTACCAGCGTTTGAAGCTGAGGCTTAATATTTAAGCCTTGCGGCGCAAATAAACAGTTATATAGTTCGCCTTTTGCGGTAAGCCGTATACGGTCACATTGGTGGCAAAATGAATGCGTAATTGTGGAAATAATTCCTAAATGATAGCTACCGTTAATTAGATATTGACGCGCTGGCTCATGTTGCTGCTCGATGACTTGTACCGAATAATACGGTTGCAATACCTGTAAAATTTCAGCCTCACTTACCACATCTTTATTTGACCAAAGTGCATCACCATCAAGCGGCATAAACTCGATAAAACGCAAAGGAATATGATGAGCAATTGACCATTTCACCATAGGTAAGATTTGATCATCATTTCTATCTTTCATTAACACGCAGTTAATTTTAAAAGGTAATCCTACTTCTTTTGCAGCTTGTATCCCCTCTAAAACAGGCTCCAATTTTTTCTTGGTCAACTCTTTAAACTGAACAGGATCTAAACTATCTAAACTAATGTTTAAATCATCTAATCCAGCGTCTTTTAGCTGCTTGGCATGTTTAGCAAGGTAATGACCATTGGTAGTCATCGATATACGTTTTAAACCTAAACTTTTTAAAGACTGTAGATCTCGAATGAAATGAACAATACCTTGACGCATTAATGGTTCACCACCCGTAATGCGAATACTTTCGATACCTTGCTGCACCATAAAATGACAAAATTGAAAGAGCGCTTCAAAACTAAGCAAATCTTGTTTATTTAACCATTCTGGATGCTCAGGCATGCAATATACACACTTAAAATTACAGCGATCAGTTACAGAAATTCGTAACTTACGCTTGATACGCCCATATTGATCTTGCAGAAGGCTTGGCGCAGTTTCAGAGTGATATTGTTTCATCATTTGCACTCATATCGAGAACAGTTCAAATATTGCGAGCACCGATTATGAACAATCAAATAGAAAAAATTGCGCCTAAATAGTGCTTTGCTTTTTATGCAAAATTTGTTCCAGCTCTACTTATCTTCCATAATATTTAACTTTTTATCGGTTTTTCACCGCGCCTTCTCAAGAACAATTTAAAAATAAATCTCGAGTTAGCGCGGTAAAATGTATGTTTTACTTGATTCTATTTCTAACACTTTTCTAAACGGATGGGTACATATTTATGGTACGGCGTTTTCGACAATGGATCACAATGTTCAGCAGAAATAAGTAAGTTTAATTGTGGTCCAATCGGTTCTCCATTTTGAAATCGCATACCATAGCCGTGTGGAAGTGATACTACACCTCTTCTCATCCCATCATCCAACTCAATAGCTACCTGAATTTCTCCATGCGCTGAGATACATTTAAGCTGCCCTCCTGCATCTACATTTAAGTGTCTTGCATCTTCAGGATGAATACGCAGTGCACCTTCTGCATCTACTTTTCGCCAAGCAGGGTCACGGTAAATTTGGTTGGCATTGTAACTACGGCGTTCACCTGACAAAAGGATGAAAGGAAACTCTTCAACATTAACGTTATGGCTTTTCAATCTTGCGAGTTCACTTAACATCTCGGGAATTACAAGACGTATTTTCTTATCTTTATAAGCTACCAGTTTCCAGACTTCGTCATATTCATGTTGCGATAAAACCATACCTGAACGTTGCTTTAATATCTGCTCAAATAGTTTGACACCTTGTGTTAACGGATTACCTTTATAACCTGCACGGCGTACTGCTTTGGTATGTAATACAGCATATTGAATAGATAGCGGCAATAAAAAAGCAACTGAATCTGCAGAATTGCCAAGTCGTTTGCCAAGAGTTCGATAAATGATAGAGGCAGCAAAAGGGATATATTTTTTATGGCGTGCCAAGGTAAGTCCTAGCGCCGACAAGTAGGGTAAGTAGGCGGTTTTTTTCGAGTCGACCGCAGCTATTTTTTCTAGAATTGGAAAATTCTTCGGAATAGCATTCATAGCTTCCAGTAATCGAGTATAAATTTCGGCTTCCGGTAAAGTGTTTGCTTGAGCAGCCAATACGGGATGACGCAGGTGAAAACCATTCTTAGGAAATTCCAAGTTAAAACCAGTAAATTCCCATTTTTCAAACTGAGTATGAGCAGGCAAAATATAGTCGGCGAGTCTCGCGGTTTCTGTCATCGCAACATCAACTACCACCAGCAAATCTAAGGCTTTAAAGGCTTCCTCAAAGGCAGGTGTATCAGGGTAAGTTAATAATGGATTACAACTATCTACAAACACAGCACGAATTCGCTTTTCCCCTGCTTTTAGGATTTCATCGGGTAAAATATTAGGTGGGAAAAACCCGGAAATCGGGAACATTTTATGATAAACGCTACGTCGATATTTTGGTTTTCTTTCATCCGTATCGGTCAAAATTGGAATAAACATGGTATGCAAATTATTGGTACCCTGTTTTCCAAAGTTCCCTGTCAGTAAGTATAAAAGCTTTTCTAAATAACCATTTAATGTTGTATTCAAAGTATGTTGAATACCTAAATCGATACGTACACAGCCTCTTTTTGCCTTTGAAAAATCTCGAACAACTTGATAAATCAAATCGACAGGTACATCAGCTTTAGCAATATAGTCTTCAATCGGGACATGATTAAATGCAGCTTTTACTTCTTCAAACCCATGTGTATGCTGCTCAATAAACGCTGCATCATAAAGCTTTTCTTTAATAATGATTGCAATCATGGCCGACATTAAAAAAGCATCTGTTCCTGGTTTTAGCTGCAAGTGAATGTCTGCTTGTTTTGCCGTTTCGGTAACACGCGGGTCGAACACCACCATGGTTCGGTTCGGATCTTTCTTAATATGTTTTAGCGTGTCTCGTGCGTTGGGAATACCATGTGCCTGAAACGGGTTCGTTCCAATAAAAAGTACGTAATCTGCATGTTCAACATCTTCTGTAGTATGGCAAGCCTGACTACCGAACAGACGTCCATTGAGCCAGAAATCACCTGTTTTTTCTTGGGCAAGTGAGTTATATGCATAATAACTTTTCATAGCCAATAAAAGTTGTCGGCCATAAGCTGCACCGAGGTGGTTACCCTGTCCACCGCCCCCAACCGAAGCAAAAGCAGTGCCACCAAATTTATCTCTAATCTGAACCAATTGATTGGCAATTTCTTGTATCGCCACATCCCAACTAATTTCTTGAAACGAGCCATCTGGCTGGCGTTTTAAAGGTGCGGTCAAACGGTCTGCATGTTTCTGATAATGCTGTAATCTTGCGGCTTTTTGGCAAATGTAACCTTGAGAAAATGGATGCTCAGGATTACCTTTAATTTTGACAAACTGGTTATCTTTAATTTCTACGCTCAAACCGCAGTTTCTTGAACATAAAATACATGCGGTCACATCTGTTTTACTTTGCTGAGCTGCGTCCATCATTTTTCTGGCTCCGTTTATTTTTATACATCTGGCTAGAATGAAAATAACAAGTTCCAAAATAGAACTTAAATTCTAAACAGTCAATAACTCAAAATTTAAAAAATGATTTCAGATTATCAATGTAAATTTTAAATCGATATGATTGAAGTTCTAATTTGTCGAAAAAATCTCTTTAAATGCTTTAATTTGTTTGTATTGTTGAAGTTCATCTAAAGAATTAATGCTATGGAAAAATAAGTTCTGCTTTTGAAAAATGGCTACTTGTGCATGTAAAAGTTTAAAGCAATTTTTTAAACTCAATTGTTGCTTATCAATTTGCTGCTCTAAAACCTCTAGACTTTCACGTTTTAACAAACAAAATGGGTATAAAGCATCTCCGTTAATTGAAACGTAAGCTGCCTGAGCCTGTTTATTTTTGCGAAGTGCACTGTGTAATTTCGCAACGACTTGCGTGGGTATGTAGGTCACATCACAAGGAATAAACAAAACATAATCTGCCTTTACATGTGACCATGCACTTTTCATCCCCATAAGCGGGCCGAAAAAACCGGAAGCATCATCTTGAAAACATTTAATATCAGGCACAATACTTTGATAGATTGAATAGTCTCGATGACTATTCACCCAAATTTCAGATACTGAAGATTTTAGCTTTTGATGAATCTTAAGAAGTTGCGTATCGCCATCGAATTGCTGCAACAGCTTATTTAAACCATTCATACGGCGGGCTTGTCCACCCGCCAGAATGACCAGATCAGTTATGGGATATCCCTTATTCACACTTCTACCTCTTGCTGGCAAGCTTTAATTAAGCCACGGATTTCAGGTAAACATGATCCACAATTGCCACCAGCTTTTAAACAAGCAGTGACCTGTTTTTCATGGGTAATGTTTTGTGTTTTTATTGCTTCGATAATTTTATTCTTACCTACTTTAAAACAACTACACACCAAAGGCCCATCATTATTGGTAGCCGACATTGGCATACCTGCTAGTAAAGCTTTACGGTGCAAGGCGCTCAAACGTTCTCGTTTAAACAGACTTGCTACCCAGTCACGGTCTGGCAATAAATCTGGCGGTGCAATATATAGACTTGCAATTACAATGCCATCTTTCAAAATAACGCTATGGCTCAGCTGTGAAGAAATATCTTCTATGCTTAACCATTCAAAGGTTTCATCGGCAAATGGCAAAAAGCTTTTCAGATTCTTTTGAGTATCATGAAAAGTTTGACGGTCTGCAAGTTCATAGCGATTGGTTTTCACCATTTTGACTTTAGTCCACCATGCACAGTGATGTAGCGATTCTTGAATGTGCGAATCGTATCCTTCACGAATATAGAGCACGCCTTGCCAAGTGGTATAGAACGGTTGAATAGTTACAGGCGTATGTTTGAACTCGGGCTCACCTGAAATTGCATCAACTTCCGGATTCACGACTTTACCAATACGGGCGTCGGATGCGACCTGTTCAGTCCAGTGAATCGGTGCAAAAATTTGCCCACGACGGACACCTGATGAGAATGTCACGCGTAGTACACAACTGCCCCATTTCGAACGAACTTCTACCAAGCCTTGATCACGCACGCCAAACTTCAATGCATCACTCGGATGAATCTCACAGAATGGTTCAGCACGATGACTGGTTAAATTTGGCGACAAACCAGTACGGGTCATGGTATGCCATTGATCACGAATACGCCCCGTATTCAAAATGAGCGGATAATCTTCTGAAATTGCATGTACCGGATTAATTGCAACAGTAGCAATCAATTTTGCCTTAGCATTTTTATGGCTAAACTGTCCTTTCCCAAACAGTTGTTGAACGGCTTTAGCGTCTTGTTTTTTATCCCATACTGGCCATTGCACTGGTTGTAGAGCGTCATACTCAGCAGTACTTAGGTTCATTAAACCTTTTAAGTTGAAATAACGGAACGTATCAGTTTGCTCACGTGCTTCAATGTCCGCATTATCTTGTGCTGACAAAGCAGCATGTTCATTGAAGATATCAACAGCATTATTAAAGTCAAAACCTTTAAAGCCTAATTTTTTCGCAACTTGACTCATTGCCCACCAATCCGCTTTTGCTTCACCCGGCGCAGGTAAAAAAGCACGTTGACGTGAAATACGACGCTCAGAGTTAGTAACGGTTCCATCTTTTTCACCCCAACCTAAAGCTGGAAGCAAAATATCGGCGTAAGCCGTAGTATCGGTATCGGCACAGATATCTGACACCACAACTAATTCGCATTTCTCTAAAGCACGTTTCACCTGATCGGCATCTGGTAAACTTACCACCGGATTGGTTGCCATAATCCAGATGGCTTTAATTTTTCCAGCTTCAACAGCACGGAACAAATCAACTGCTTTTAAGCCTGCTTGAGTTGCAATAAATGGGCTGTCCCAAAAGGTTTGCACTACTTTTTGGTGCAAGGGATTATCTAAATCCATATGGGCAGCCAACATATTAGCTAAGCCACCCACTTCTCGACCACCCATAGCATTGGGCTGGCCTGTCATTGAAAATGGTGCAGCACCGAGCTTTCCAATTTTACCTGTTAGTAAGTGGCAATTAATAATGCTGTTGGCCTTATTCACACCCTGACTTGATTGGTTCACACCCATTGAAAATAGCGTGATTACCTTTTCAGTCTGCGCAAATTTCTTAAAGAACTGTTGCATCTTATCGAGTGCAATTCCTGTACGCTTTGCCACATATTCCACATTAGCTTCTGGCTCGCTGCTTGCCAAAACCTCTTGCAAACCTTCAGTATAGGCATCCACAAAGGCCTGATCGGCATGACCATTTTGATATAGATATTGGAATAGTCCGTTAAACAATGCGACATCTTGGCCCGGTAAAATCGGTAAATGTAAATCCGCTTGCTCACAAGTACTGGTAAAACGTGGGTCAATCACCACAACAAACATATCTGGATTGTGGCTTTTAGCCTGCATAATCCGCTGATACAGCACAGGATGGCACCATGCGGTATTGGAACCAACCAAAACCACCATATCTGCATGTTCAAAATCTTCATAACTTGCAGGCACAATATCTTCACCGAAACTACGTTTGTGACCTGCCACTGCAGATGACATGCAAAGGCGTGAGTTGGTATCGATATTTGCAGTGCCCAAATAGCCTTTTACAAACTTGTTCACCACATAATAGTCTTCAGTCAAAAGCTGACCTGAAACATAAAATGCAATGCTGTCACGACCATATTGATCGATACAAGACTGGAATTTATCGGCAATTTTATTGATTGCTGCATCCCATGTGGTTACAGTCCGAAGTGGCTTACGACCAAACATCGGTTGAAGTAGACGTGTTTCTAACCCCAAAGTATCCGCAAGTCGGCTACCTTTAATGCATAAGCGCCCAAAGTTGGAAGGATGCTCAGCATCCCCCTCAACTTGCACCACAGGTCCTTGAGGTTTTTGTTGAACGTTTACACTAACACCACAACCTACACCGCAATATGGACATGTTGTTTTAGTTGTTTTTGCAACATGGTCGGAGCTATCGATTTCAACGCTTGGAATACTATTCATAACTGCTCCTTTCCCTATTTAGCCTGCATTTTTTAATGCAAAATCTCGACCAAATAGCAGCTTATTTCTAAATGAAGAAACAGGAGTTTGATCTGCAATTAACTCTGCATACCACATGCCATCTTCAGTATCTCCAAACAATACTGCACCGATTACCCGATCGTTTTGAATGATAATACGCTTATAAATCTGGCGTTTTTCATCGTTTAAAATAATGTCTTCATAATCATCTTTCGGTTCAAAATTGCCTGCCGAGAATACATCGACACCACTGACTTTTAACTGAGTCGGTACGGTCGGTGCTTTAAAAGTTAAGCTGCCGTGCTCTGCTAAATGGGTCGCGCAAATAAAAGCTTGGCCCCACAGTGGTTCAACCAAACCGAAAGTTTGACCACGGTGTTCGATACACTCACCCACGGCATAAATACTTGGGTCAAATGTTTGCATGGTGTCATTCACCAATACACCACGGTTACAACGTAATCCTGCACTTTGCGCCAAAGCAATATTCGGACGGATACCTACAGCAAATACCACAAGGTCAGCATCTAACACTGTGCCATCTTTCAAACGGATTTGTTTGACATGACCGTTTTCATCACCGATTAACGCTTCGGTATTGGCTTCGGTAATGATTTGAATGCCTTTTTGCTCAATGCTATGACGAAGTAATTGACTCGCACGCCCATCAAGTTGACGTTCCATAATACGGTCCATCAAATGCAATACCGTGACATTCATACCACGTTGCTTTAAACCATAGGCAGCTTCTAAACCCAGCAAACCGCCACCAATCACGACTGCATTAGTTTTTGAACCACAGTATTCAATCATGGTGTTAACGTCATAAATATCGCGGAAAGTTAACACCCCTTTTAGGTCAACACCTTGAACTGGTGGAATAAATGGTGCCGAGCCTGTTGCCAGAATCAAACGGTCATAATCAACTGTCTGGCCTTTTTCGGTGTAAACCACTTTACGCGGACGATCAATTTTTACGGCTTTATCACCAGCAATAAATTTAATGCCTTTATCGTCGTACCACTTCGGTGGATGCAACATAATGTCTTCAATGGTTTTCTCACCCGATAAAACCGGAGACAACATAATACGGTTATAGTTACCCCATGTTTCTTCACCAATCACCGTAACTTCATAACGGTCTGGTGCCATATCAAGCAAATCTTCCAGACAACGCATCCCTGCCAAACCATTCCCGATCAGCAACAGTCTAAGTTTGTCTTGTGATACACCTGTATTGGTAATATAAGTTTTTTGCGGCACCGCATTGACCCAAACACGACCATCAACAATTTTGCTCGGATAAACCGCCAATTTTTGGTCTTTATCTTCTAAACAACGGCCCGTAGCTAAACTGAAATGTTGTTTATAAATTGGTGATGCAACGACGCGTTCGCCTTGTAAATCACCAATAATCCCGCGGCTCATCACATTCGCTTGGCTAAACGGATCTTTATTGCTCAGTACATAAACACGTTTTTCATGCCCCACACGGAAGATTGCAACCGCTTGACCGCCCACTAGCGCTCCTGCACCCGTGTTTGGGGTTAAATCATCGAGGGCACAAACGTCAATCCATTGATCATCAGGAAGCATATTTTTGTCTTGTACAATATTCATATAAGTTCTCCTTTATGCTTCAACCATTGGAATGCGGTCTTCTGAACGTTCAGCTTCAGTTAATGGGCGGATTTGACCACGTTCAGTTGTAAATTGAATGTGCGGATCGGCCTGTTCATTTGCCCCTGCATTGATATAAGTCTGGAAGCGTTTACGAACTTCTGGGTTTTCGACAGCTGTACGCCACTCGTCTTGATATGTACCAATAATGTGTTCCATACGGCGCTCAAGCTCGGCAGCTAAACCAAGAGAGTCATCAACGATCACAGATTTAAGGTAGTCTAGACCGCCTTCCATGTTGTCACGCCATACACTGGTACGTTGTAAACGGTCTGCCGTTTGAATGTAGAACATAAAGAAACGGTCGATATAACGAATGAGTGTTTCTTTATCGAGGTCAGATGCGAGTAATTCTGCATGACGTGGTTTCATACCACCGTTACCACATACATAAAGGTTCCAACCCTTTTCAGTGGCAATCACGCCTACATCTTTACCTTGCGCTTCCGCACACTCACGTGTACAGCCAGACACTGCCATTTTCAATTTATGCGGTGAACGCAAACCTTTGTAGCGGTTTTCAAGTTCAATCGCCAAACCAACCGAGTTATCTACCCCGTAACGGCACCAAGTGCTACCTACACAAGATTTCACTGTACGCAACGACTTACCATAGGCATGACCAGACTCAAAGCCCGCAGCATTTAACTCTTCCCAAATAAATGGAAGCTCATGAACTTGCGCACCAAACATATCAACACGTTGACCACCAGTAATTTTGGTGTATAAGTTATATTTCTTCGCAATTTGGCCAATCGTAATTAAGCCATCCGGAGTGACTTCCCCACCTGCCATACGCGGTACAATGGAGTAAGAGCCATCTTTTTGAATGTTACCCAAGTAGTAATCGTTACTGTCTTGTAGGCCTGCATGACTTGGCTTAAGTACGAAATCATTCCAGCAAGATGCCAAAATATTTGCTGCCGCCGGTTTACAAATATCACAACCTAAACCATGACCATGTTGATGAATTAAATCATCAAATGTCTTGATTTCATTGACACGAACCAAGTGATACAACTCTTGACGCGAGTACGGGAAGTGTTCGCAAATGTGATTGTTAACAGTCACACCTTGACGTTGTAACTCTGACTTCAATACTTGAGTCACTAAGGGTGCACAACCACCACATGCTGTTGCTGCTTTGGTGCATTTCTTTAATGCACCTAAAGAAGTCGAACCATCGCTAATTGCTTGGCAGATGTCTGCTTTTGATACGTTGTTACATGAACAAATAGTCGCACTGTCTGGCAGTAAATCGACTCCGCTACCACCAGATTTTGCTGCTGATTGCTCAAAACCCGGCATGATTAAACTTTCAGGCACTTCCGGTAAAGCCAGACCATTCAACATCATTTGTAAAAGGTCGTTGTATTCTTTGGCATCACCCACTAAAACCGCGCCAAGCAATTTGGTTTTGTCGGCATTTACAACAATCTTTTTATAAACCAGTGCATGTTCATCTGCATAGAAATAGCTTAATGCACCTGGGGTCATAGCATGTGCATCACCAACAGAAGCAACATCAACGCCCATCAACTTCAACTTGGTGCTCATGTCTGCGCCAGCGAAGCAATGACACTCTTCATCTAAAATGTGTTTTGCTGCAATACGCGCCATGTCATAGCCCGGTGCAACCAAGCCATAAATTTTATTTTGCCAAAGCGCACATTCACCAATGGCATAAATGTTTTGATCTGATGTTTGGCAATAATCATTAATTACAATACCGCCACGCTCACCAATCGCAAGTCCGCTATTACGCGCTAATTCATCCCGTGGGCGGATCCCCGCAGAGAATAAGATCACATCAGTTTCGAGTTCACTACCGTCGGCAAACTTCATCACATGAGTGGTATTTACCCCAGACTCAATAGACTGAGTCGCTTTTTGTGTATGGACTTTTACACCTAAATCTTCAATTTTACGGCGTAAAACCTTGCCCCCTAAGTCATCAATTTGAACTGCCATCAAACGTGGTGCAAACTCAACAACGTGTGTTTCTAAATCTAAATCACGTAATGCTTTGGCTGCCTCAAGTCCAAGTAAACCACCGCCAATTACTACGCCTGTTTTAGCCTTTAAACTTGCTGCACGAATGGCATCTAGATCTTCAATGGTACGGTAAACAAAACAGTTCTCGCGGTCATTACCCGGAATTGGCGGAACAAATGCATATGAACCGGTCGCCAGCACCAACTTGTCATAGCTAATCACATCACCATGATTGGTTGTTACGGTTTGTACAGCTGTATCAATCGCCACTGCTTTAGTATTTAAACGCAGGTCAATGCCATACGCATCGGCAAAATCAAAACGTGCTAAAGATAAATCTTTTGCCGATTTCCCTGAGAAGTATTCAGTCAAATGTACGCGGTCATATGCGATACGAGGTTCTTCTGCAAGAATCGTGATTTCCAATTCATCATCTGCTTTTTCTAAAATGGCTTCGATGAATTTGTGGCCCACCATACCATGACCAATCATTACCAATTTCATAGTGTTTCTCCTCAAATCACGTTGCTTTTAAGCTGCGTTCTTGCGTTCTCAAATAGACATTGTTGTTTTGCCTTGTGCTCTACCGAGAAACGTATCAACATCACAAAGCGTATAGCTGCTTGGAACCCATTTTTTCCACTCGTTGACGACACCCAATGCATAGCAAAGTCATAAAAACAAATAAAAAAAGCGAGCCCCCTCATACGGAAGGCTCGCATCGCTGAAACTGAAAAATTAGTTAATTCAGATGTAACTTTTTTATGCAATAAAAATAAAGACATAACCTTCACTCCGACTGAACGTAAATTTTCTGTGTGTACAGTTGCACTCACAAATTCGATCAGAACGGACATCGTTGGCCGTCTTTAAAACTTATGGTCGTCTTCGACCTGTAATTAACTAAGCATTTTGCATGCCAATTCTTTTTAAAATTAATATTAATAATTTTTTATTATTATTTTCAAATATTTAAAATAAAACCCATTTTTATCCAAAAAGAATATTTAATTTTCCCTGCACTATTGCTGCTCGTCTATATGGTTTAAACAAAAATAAGTCTTGCCACAAAATGAATCGCTTTTTTGCACCAATATTGATCAAAACAATGCATTAGCATAGTAAAGGACCACTCATGCCTGATTTTTTGTTTAATTTTGGATGGCACTAATCTTGCTTAAAAATTGATAACAAAAAACGCGTCGAATTGGCGCATTTTCTTAGCCTGATTTTCTGAACTTATGCCAAAACTCAAAATAGCTCTTATCGATGATGATCATGCGCGGGCCGACTATATAAAAAATAGTCTGCTTGAAAATGACTTTGAAGTGGTTGCCTGCCTTACTTTGGACCACTTAAATATTTTTCGTCTTGAAGATTTACAAGCCGATGTCATCCTGCTCGATATGGATCATCCCCATCGTGACATTATTGAAAGTTGTGTGAGTAGCTATGACCTACCAACTGTTCTATTCACTAAAAATTCAGATAAAGACACCATCAAACAAGCTATAGATGCAGGCGTAACGGCTTATATTGTAGATGGCATAGACCCCGCTCGCTTACATACCATTTTAGAGATTTCAATTGAGCAATATAAAAAACATAAAAAGCTTGAAGGTGACTTAAAAGAAGCTCAAACCAAACTGGCCGATCGTAAAGATGTTGAAAAGGCCAAAGTGCTACTCATGCAACTGCATGGCTTACCTGAAGACACAGCTTTTCAATTACTCAGAAAAAATGCCATGAGTCACCGTATAACGATTGGAGAAATGGCACGGCGTTTACTTGACGCTCAAAAATTACTAAATGATCAACTAAAGGATGAATAAATGAGCAAATTAGAAAAGACTCAATTGCAACTCGGCTATATTCCTTTACTTGATTGCATCGCTTTACTTTGGGCAAAGCAGCAAGGTTTCTTCGAAGAAGTCGATTTAGAAGTTACTTTAGTCAAAGAAGCATCATGGGCAAGTCTACGCGACCGTTTAGCTTTTGGTTTATTAGATGCTGCACATTGTTTATCTGCGATGCTCCCTGCAGCAGCAATTGGTGCAGACCAAATTGGTATTGCACTGCAAACCCCACTCGTTTTAAGTAAAAACCGTGCTTTTATCAGCTTAAGCCAAAAATTAATTCATCAACTGGCTATTAAAGAAAATGATAATGCACAAACTACCGCCCAAAAAGTTACTCAATACATTGAGCAAGATCATACTCTTTCTCTAGCCCATGTATTTAAACATTCAATCCATCATTATTGTTTAAGAGAATGGCTTGCTTTGGCAGACTCTAGAATAGCTCAAACGCTCAAACTCAAAGCACTTCCGCCACCGTATATGGTCGAAGCTTTAGATAACCATGTGATTGATGGTTTTTGTGTGGGAGAGCCTTGGAATACTCAAGGTGAACTTTTAGGTTTAAGTAAAATCGTCTGCTCAAGTCAAGACATTATTCCCAATGTGGCAGATAAAGTTCTCGCAGTAACTCAAGAATGGGCTGAACAACATCCTCAAACCTTAGTTGCCCTTACAACGGCAATTATGAAAGCTCAAAAAGAATTGAGTAATTTAAAAGATTTTGCACCTGTCTTAAAGTTATTGGTCGAGTTTGGGATTGTCCGATTTCACTGTTCTGAAGAAGTACATGTCGATAAATATTATATGATTCAAAATATTGTAAAACACTTGGTTAAAGAAAATGCGGCTCCCCAACCTGAAGATTTCCATTGGTTATTTCAGCAAATGCAAAAATGGGAAAAACTCCAATTAGCCCCTGATCAAATCATAGAACTGAGTGCACAATGCATTAATCTCGATTGCTACAATCAAGCCAAACTCTAAAAAATACTTAAGCACATTATAAAAAAAAGCTGTCTTTATTAAAAAAGACAGCTTGAAAGACCCATAAGACAAATGCGTTATACGCATTACTACATTTAAAAGACTCAACTCATCCATTAAATATAGCTCTTATGTTTCCGATCATAACCAATTAAAACTTATCATTTTCAGACATTTCCATATCAATAACTGACATTTCATAGACTTTATCTCCTACCTATAATTTCGACGAACAACCGAAACTCCCCTAGATATCAGTCCGTAATTTTGTTAACTTGATTATGTTACAAATTCAAAATACAGATTTGAGCTAATGAGTAAGGGAATGAAATCATGAAAGATATCTCACACCGTGAAGTTTATGCACTGGTTGATATTAATAATTGCTATGTTAGCTGTGAGCGTCTTTTCAACCCTAAACTCAATGATAAACCTGTAGTTGTTTTATCTAATAACGATGGCTGTGTGGTCTCACGTAGTGAAGAGGCAAAACTTTTAGGGATTAAAATGGGCGTACCGTGGTTCCAAATTGAAAAAGATGCTTTACAAGCAGGCGTTCAAGTCTATTCAAGCAACTACACTTTATATGCCGAGATGTCCCGCCGTTTTTTTGCTGTTCTCGGTGAGTTTTTCTCTCCAGATGATTTAGAAGCCTACTCTATAGATGAATGCTTTATTCATCTCACCCCCTACCTCCAATCTATCGATATCTCTGACTACTGCAACAAAGTGAGAAACACTCTCCTAAAATGGTTAGGCTTACCTTGTTGCATTGGAATTGGATATTCAAAGACACAAGCAAAACTTGCCAATCACTATGCTAAGAAAATTAAAAGTTTTAAAGGAGTATGTAATTTCATCACCTTAGATCCATTAATTATGGAAGACCTCATGCAACAGACATCAGTCAAAGAGGTATGGGGAATCGGCTATCAATTAGTCAAACAGCTACAAAGTTATGAGGTGTACACATGCCTAGACTTAACTTTTGCCAATGAACACCATATGGCAAAGGCATTTTCTGTGGTCATGGCACGCACCATTCGTGAGCTAAAAGGCCAATCCTGTATTCAACTTGATGATCCAGCTATTCCAACGAAACGGATTTTAGCATCACGAAGTTTTGCTCAAGCTTTATCCAGTATTGAGATTATTAAACAAGCACTTATCTTTCACCTTAACCGGGCACATCGCCGTTTAATGAAACAAGAACAACTTTGTGCCTGTGTTCAAGTTATGCTTTATGAAAAAACCGACAAACCGCCCTATAAAAAAGCCACATCTCAAGCAATTGGTCTTCATTATGCAACAGATGATTTATGCATACTTACTAAAGCAGCGATGCAGCAAATTGATGTTTTATATAAAGAAAATAAAAGTTATATAAAAATTGGAGTATTATTTTGTGGTCTACACGCACGTCAGCAACATATTGATGATTTATGGCAGCCTCTGGAACTTATTCATCAAAGACAACAATTGATGGAAACTTTAGGTACAGTCCGTAAGCGCTTTGGTAGCCACTATTTACAAGTTGGATATCACTCACGTAATCCATCTTGGCAAATGAAACAATGTCATCGCTCAAAAAATTACCTAACTCGCTGGAATGAAATGTTAACGATTGAAGATGCTTATCCCCCCGTTACACAAAATACATGAACTGTTTTTGTCAATTCGGTTTAAAATAAGCTCCGTTAAATTACTTGAAATTTTGTCATTTTTTAACATTGCTAATTCGTCGCAAAATTTACAATATATAAGCCGAATTTGGTGTACCCTTTCTGCGACAATTAAAAGAAATTATAAAAAACTTGTAGAAACATATGCCATAATAAGCAAACTTTGCAGACATCTTGCAAAGATTATTTGCAACTTTAGAGCTGGAGCAATCTGAATGAGTTCGACCATTTTGGTAATTCATGGACCGAATTTGAATTTGCTGGGAAAACGCGAACCAGAAGTATATGGTCATCTTACCCTAGACAATATCAACCAACAACTTATTGCTCAAGCTGAACAAGCCTCAATTACACTAGATACTTTTCAAAGCAACTGGGAAGGTGCCATTGTTGACCGTATTCATCAGGCACAAACAGAAGGCGTAAAACTGATTATTATTAACCCTGCTGCCCTCACCCACACTTCAGTTGCTTTACGCGATGCCTTACTTGGCGTTGCTATTCCCTTTATTGAAGTACATTTATCAAATGTTCACGCACGTGAAGCTTTCAGACATCACTCTTATTTATCAGACAAAGCAATTGGCGTGATTTGTGGTCTAGGCGCAAAAGGTTATAGCTTTGCACTCGATTACGCTATTGAAAAAATTCAACCATCTAACCCAAACTAGTTCAGGAATAGTCGCCCATGGATATCCGCAAAATTAAGAAACTCATCGATTTAATGATTGAGTCTGACTTGCAAGCGATTGAAGTTAAAGAAGGTGATCAATCGATCGCTTTAACTCGTCGCAATCCTGTCGTTGCTGCGGCTGGTGTAGCACTTCCGGCAGCTCCTGTTGCTGAAGCACCTGTTGCAAAAACACCACGTGGAGCAGTTGAAACTTCTCCTATGGTTGGTGTGTTCTATGCTGCTCCAAGCCCAGGCGAAGCACCATTTGTTAAAGTAGGTCAAACAGTATCTGCTGGTGAGACTTTGGGTATTATTGAAGCAATGAAAATCATGAACCCGATTGAAGCAACTCAAAGCGGTGTGATTGAAGAAATTTTAGTGAAAAATGGTGAAGTGATCCAATTCGGTCAACCTTTATTCCGTTATCGCGCGTAATACCCCGGGGACATCTATGTTGCAAAAAGTTTTAATTGCAAACCGTGGTGAAATCGCTTTACGAATTACCCGGGCTTGCAAAACACTAGGAATCAAAACTGTTGGTATCTATTCAGATGCCGATAAAGATTTGATGCATTTACGTTTCGTTGATGAAGCAGTATGTATTGGTCCGGGTGCAAGTAGTGACAGCTATTTAAACATCCCGGCAATTATTACTGCTGCAGAAATTACTGGTGCCGATGCAATTCATCCAGGTTATGGCTTCCTTTCGGAAAATGCCGAGTTTGCTGAAATTGTAGAAAGCTCAGGTTTCACATTTATTGGCCCTCGCCCAGAACATATTCGTTTAATGGGTAACAAGGTTTCTGCAATTGTTGCAATGAAAAAAGCTGGCGTACCTACGGTACCTGGCTGCGACCATGCTGTAACTATCCATAACGCATTAGCTGAAGCGAAAGAAATCGGTTTCCCGCTTATTGTTAAAGCGGCAGCTGGTGGTGGTGGCCGTGGTATGCGTATTGTTGAACGTGTAGACACACTACTTGAGTCAGTTCAAGCGGCTCAACGTGATGCAGAAATGTGGTTCGGCGATGATACCGTGTATATGGAACGCTTCTTACAAAAACCTCGCCATGTCGAAGTTCAAGTTTTGGGTGATGGTAATGGCCACGCGATTCATTTATATGACCGTGACTGTTCATTACAACGTCGTCACCAAAAAGTGTTAGAAGAAGCTCCTGCTCCAAATCTACCGGAACAAGCACGTGCTGATATTTTACAAGCCTGTGTACACGCATGTCAGTTAATGCAATATCGTGGTGCTGGTACGTTTGAATTCTTATTTGAAGATGGTGAATTCTTCTTCATTGAAATGAATACTCGTGTTCAGGTTGAGCACCCTGTAACTGAAATGGTAACTGGGGTTGACATTATTGAACAGCAATTACGTATTGCAGCTGGTTTAGGCTTAGAGCTTCAACAAGAAGATATTGAAGTTCGTGGTCATGCCATTGAATGTCGTATCAATGCCGAAGATCCAACAACATTCTTACCTTCACCAGGTAAAATTGAAAGTTTCTATGCACCAGGTGGTGCGGGTATTCGTTTAGATTCTCATATCTATCCTGGATATAGCATTCCGCCATATTACGATTCAATGATTGCAAAATTGATTGCTCATGGTAAAGATCGTGAAACTTCACTTGCCCGCATGCGTCAAGCGTTAGATGAAATGATTCTTACAGGAATTAAAACCAATATTCCTTTACATAAAGATCTTATTTTGCAGGATAAAAACTTCTGTTCTCAAGCAATGGACATCCATTACCTTGAAAAACACTTGTTAAAGCAAGTGGAAGAAGAAAAGAAAGCTGAAACTGCTTAATCTGCTTCATATAAAAAAGCCTCTTAAATAAGAGGCTTTTTTATATCTACTTGTTTATGGCAACATTCGGCGTAAAGTTGCGAAACATTGCTCACCCTTAGCCGTTGAGCAGAAATTAATAGTATGGTCATTTTTCCATTGCACGAAATATTGAGAAATATCACCTGTCTGATCTTGCTTCTGACCAGAACAATCTACTTTATTATTATCAAACTTAATTTGCATTACTAAAGCCGATAGCTGCTCTTTAGGGTCATCAGATGGCTGATATTCATAAATACCGTATGACCACTCTTCACCACTTTTAATCACCACATCGTTACTACTGCGGAAATTATAATACTCTACACATTTTTTATTATTTGGAATCTCCATTCCCCATAATCCCATAATTTCAGGACGCGTAACAATACGTATAGCATTAGGATTACTTGCAGTGCGAACAGGTTGTTCTGTGGGCTGTTGAGTCACTGTCTCAGCCATAGCAAAACCAGAACAAGCCAATAATAATCCCATAATATAAATATTTTTCATAGATTTATTAATCATTAAACGCATGGGTTTAAGTTAGCACATTTTTTTAGAAAAACATTGTTTCATAACCATATAAAAACAATATTTTTCAACCGTAATGAACCGATACTTCTCATCAAACAATTTCTATCTTTAACTCGGTATTCCTAACAATTTTTATCACTATTTAATCTAAGAAACTGAATTTTCGATTCGTTTAGGTAACCAATAAACAAAGCACAAACCCAATAGAACCACTAAAGCAGCGATCATAAAAATATGCTCACCCGTAAGAATTTTCCAGTAATGACCAGCCAAAATACTTCCGAACGCCACTCCAAGTCCCCACATGGTGCTATAAAAAGCCTGACCTCGACCTTGCTGCCCTATTGAAAAGTTTTGAAAGATAAGCCGCATTGCGATGAGATGAAATAATCCAAAACTAAAGGCGTGTAGGCACTGTGCAAATAGCTGACCTATGAAATAGTGAGAGAAAATAGCAACTAATAACCAGCGTATACTTGTCAAAATCAAACATACTGCTACAAGGCTACGCCAAGAAAAATATTTAAAAAACGTAGTTGCATATGCAAACATCACAATTTCAGAAACCACGCCCATAGCCCATAAAAAGCCAATTTCCGTTGTACTAAAATTTAACGATTTCAGAAAATTGCTATAGAAGCTATAAAAAGGTGCATGTGAAAAAAGAAGAATAAACTCAATTGTGAAAAAAGCAGCAACTTCAGGACGTTTCAGCACAGGCAATAAAGGTTCTAAATGCTTTTGTGAAGTTGGGGCCCCTTCTGGTTCACGTATCGTAAATGCCCAAATAAATGCTAATGAGGCAATGATAAGCAATAATATAGGCAACATTGAAATCGGAATGATTTCTAAAATTGCCCCTATTGTAAATACACCTACAATAAACCCAACTGATCCCCATTTTCGAATCTTGCCATAAAGTTTCGCCCTTTGGTCTCCTAACCAAAATAAAGTTACTCCTTCAAATTGAGCTAAAATAGCATTTTGGAAAAAACTAAAAATAAGCATCAATAAAGCAACTGACTGAAAAGTATTAGGAATTATAAAAATAGCTAACCATATACATGCCTCCATCCATGTGGCAATCCGCACTAATAGCATTCTTTTACCGGATTTATCGGCGATCCAGCCCCAAACTAAAGGGGCAAAGAAGCGCGTCACAATAGCAATAGAAGATAAAATACCTATCTCTTGATAATTAAATCCCTGATCTTGGAGATATAAGTTCCAATACGGCATAAATGTGCCAACAATGGAATAATAAAAGAAGTAGAATCCGCCTAATCTGGTTTGGATTGTAAATGGTTGGAACAAGACTTAAACCTTTGTATTTTCAATAGGTTAAAAATTTCAGATAGCTGTAAATGAATGTCTTCATTTGCTCACACTTATAGGATGCATGTTTTTAAGCCCCATACATATCAACTTACTGACTTTCGTAATTCTATCATTTCCCACAGATGCAAATAATGTATTAAATGAAATACTTCAGGTTATTAGTTTATAGATGGGCTGGATTTAAAGTATTAAAAAAGCCTATTCATATGTGAATAGGCTTTTTAGTTTTTATCAATTATTCGTCTTACTATGAATGTTATGCTAACTTCTTTGCTTCTAAATAGTGAATATCAGCAATTTGTGCATCCCAAAACTCATTCCATAAAGCACAATAATCCATACAAAGCGTTGTTAAGCTCTCATAGTCTTCTTTAGTTATTGCTTGCGCTAACGCAAACCAGAGATCATCTTCATGATCATCATCTGCTGCTTCTGAGGTTTCGTCAGTAGATACCCCATGAACATGGTAATAGCCACCACCTTCAACATCGACGCCAATGGCTTTAGTCGCTTCACGAAGTGGTGGGCTAAAAAGAATCACTTCTTCTTCGGCCACTGCAAGTAAAGCAACTACTTTAATATAACTATCATAAGATGATTCTAGAAAATTTCTTACCTGATCTGCAATTTTTGAAGGTTGATACTCTCTACGGTCCTTCTCACTCAAACCATAATCATTCAATAAATCTTCATATAAAGGATAATGCGCATACTCCGGATTACCTAGATAATAATTGTCCGGGTCTGTTCCTGGTCTAAAACCAAATTCATCAAGTACATTTAAACTTAATAAAACGCGTGGAAACATTTTAGCTCCAGAATGGAGTTTAGGCTCCAATTGTTTTGTCTGGAACTGGGCCATTAATAAGGCATCAGTAAAGATCTGAACAATCGCATGACGATATTCTAAATGAATTCTTGTTAAAGTGAATTTATCAAGCAATCCATTATTTAAAACTTCGATCGCCGGATGTTTACATACTGGTAATTCAGCAATTCTCGCTCTTAATTGTTTGAGAAATTTTAGATTTTCTTCCCACTGTTCTGTAGGAATACTATTCTTCATCCCCAGTAATGCCTTTTGTCTTGGATTATCGAAATCTTCAAATTTTTTTGACATAATCATTCTCAATAACAAATTAATTCTTATAGTTAGGTTATGAGTTCCCCATTATTTTAATCGTGCATTCATTTGCTACTAAATAAAATTGTATACTCATCCCTAAACAATTTGATATTAGGTTTATTATTACTACAAATCAATGGATAATTTAATGAATTTTTTTAATGAATCAAATAACAATTAATATCGAAAAATACTATTTTTTTAGGCTCTCACATGTTGTATTACATTAGCGTTTTCAATATGATTAAACTGACTTTTGCCAGAGCACTAGCCTTAAAAAAGAAACGGATTTCAAAAGATTTACTACGGGGAAATCGATGTCAAAAAGAGACACTATTATAAAAACAGCAACTGCCCTTTTTAATGAAAAAAGCTATAACTCTATTGGAGTGGACAGAATTATTGCTGAATCCAATGTTGCAAAGATGACATTCTACAAGTATTTTCCCTCAAAGGAAAAGCTAATAGAATCATGCCTTTACAAAAGGAATTCTGATATACAGTCTGCTATATTAGAAAGAATCAATACCAATGACCTACCTTTAGTTCAACTCAGAAGCTTATTTAATTGGTATATTGACTGGATTTACACAGAAGACTTTAATGGATGCTTATTTAAAAAAGCAACTATGGAAGTAGTACAACTTTACCCATCCGTTAAAAATCCTATTAATGAATATAGAGAATGGCTCTATGAGCTTGTTTTTTCTATTTTAATTAAAATTCAGGTAGAAGACGCAGCTGCATTAACCAATCTATTTCTTAATATCCTCGATGGAGTTATTAATGATGGAACAATTGATAAAAATTTAATTAATGCTGAAAAAACTTGGTCTTATATTAAAAAAATAATCGATCTTGAGAAAATTGAGGAATTAGTCGCTATTTAATTTAATAACATTGAAATACTAGACTAAAAAACAAGAGTGTATACTTTTGTTTTTTAGTCTAAAAGCTTCATTTAAAAATTTTATTAAGCACTAAATATTATAAAAATTAATAAGATAATTTTTCTTAAAATATTAACCAATAGAATTAGTAACAATATAAAACTCTCTCAAAAAGCTTAGACATAAACCATTAATATCCATAAAAGAGTTCTTACTCATTAGCTGTATTCACTCAAACCAACATCATAAATCTATTGGTACTAGAATAAATTAAGAAATTATAATTATTAAGAAATAAATCATAGGCTATTTAGTTTCTCTAGATAAATTAAAAGAATAATATTTAAAACAAACTTAACAATAAAAATTTTTCTATAAAGTGCTTTTTCATAAATATCTATACTAAATATTGTATTGATCATATGAGTTGTGTATTCAGAGAGCAAAATTTACGAGATATTTCATAACACCAAGCAACAGCATTGCTAGCAATTTAGCACAATGATACTTTAGAAAATCTACAATCAAGATAGCCAATGAAAAGTGCAATTTCAAAATACAATTTAAAGTAGATATACTTCACGACAAAGTTTGCTCGATATCTATTTAAAATGTCCCCTACTTCTAGCTTTTGGCGTAGTCTCTTCCGTCTCATACATATTTATGCTGGTATTTTTATTGCCCCATTTATATTTGTTGCCGCATTTACTGGCTTACTATATGCAATTACGCCTCAGTTAGAGCAATTCATCTATAAAGATGCATTAAATGTTCAGCCTTTAAATAATGAGATATACCCTCTAAGCCAGCAGATTGAAAGCGCAAGAGAAGTCATGCCTGTAACTGCACAAATTACAGAAGTCAGACCATCACCAAGCCCTGTGCAAACTACGCGGGTTATTTTTTCCGATCATACACACCATCTAAATAATGAAGCCGTTTTTATTGATCCTTATACGCTTTCTGTAAAAGGACAACTTGCTGTGTATGGAACCAGTGGCGTATTACCGTTACGTACATTCTTAGATCAATTACACAGCAATTTATTATTAGGAAAATGGGGACGTTTTTATAGTGAACTTGCTGCAAGTTGGCTTGGTTTTTTAACTTTAAGTGGGCTATACAGTTGGTGGAAGCGTCGCTCAAACTTCAAAAACAGACAAACAAATAAAAATCACTTATTAAAATGGCATAGTTCTATTGGGTTAGCTTTACTACCACTTTTATTGTTCATTGCGATTACTGGTCTTACATGGTCTCAATGGGCTGGTGATAATATTCGTATTGCCCGTCAATGGTTAAACTGGCAAACACCAACATTGACCACCTCACTAAATCAGATTTCATTGCCAGAAATGTCTCATCATGAACATCACGAAATGATCATGGAAACGCCAAATTTAGACATCATGCCAGCTGAATTCGATTCTGTATTAGCAATTGCTCGAGCAAATGGGATTAATTCAACAGAAATACAAATCAAACCGCCAGTTGCTGAGAACCAAGCTTGGACTGTTGCGGAAATACAGCGTAAATGGCCCACACAAGCAGATAGTATTGCGATTGATATGCATGAACACAAGGTAATCGATAAACTCGCTTTTAAAGATTATTCATTAGTTGCAAAACTTACACGCTGGGGAGTTGATGCACATATTGGGGTACTATTCGGTTGGGTCAATCAATTGATTCTGGTTCTGTATGCGCTCGGGCTATGTGTAATGATTGTTTATGCGTATAAAGCTTGGTTTAAAACCTCCAATGTAAAACTTACGACCCATCATTTTATTAACCAAACTTTGTTCGTATGGAAACATGCAACTACACAACAAAGAATAATTACGATATTAATGCTTGCTGCTCTAGGGCTGAGTTTACCTATTTTTGGATTTAGCTTAGTCATCACCTTATTTATTTTGCTCATAAAAAAACAGCTCCCTCTTAAAGCTTAATAAAGCTCTGGTCTTTGCCAACTCATCAGCTTCTCGTATTAGGGAGATGATCAGTTGGTAAAATATTAAATGAATAAAATACCGGTTAAACAATTCCCTACTTGTAGTTTTGGCTGCTTCTTGGCAAGGTATGTGCCAGTAAAACATTAGGAATTTGTTCACATATGGCGAGTCCGGCACAAATCATTCGACATAAATTTCTCAATACATTCTTTTCACGCCACTCTATTTGGTTCTTGTGTATTTTTACTGCACTCACAATCACGTGGTTTAGAACCGTATATACACCTCATAGTATTTATTATTTTATTTCGGATACTTTACTCAACGGTTTATGGGTCGTCAGTGGCGCATTAAGCTTATTAGGTCTATATGATGTCTTACAAAATAGACATTCAATCTTAAGAAATTACCCGATTATGGGCCATTTCCGTTTTTTATTTGAAGATATACGCCCTGAAATTCGCCAATACTTTATTGAAGCGGATCAAGATGCCCTTCCTTTCTCGCGTATGCAAAGAAGTTTGGTTTATCAACGTGCTAAAAATGAGAATGCAGATAAACCTTTTGGATCAATTATTGATGTCTATCAAGAAGATTATCGCTTTATTGTTCACTCCATTAGTCCATGTCCACCAGCGGATCCTAAGAGTTTCCGTATTCAAATTGGTAATGCCCAATGCCTTCAACCTTATAGTGCATCCATTATGAATATCTCTGCCATGAGCTTCGGTAGTTTAAGTGCGAATGCAATACGTGCATTAAATAAAGGAGCACAATTAGGCGGTTTTTATCACGATACCGGTGAAGGTAGTCTCAGCCCTTATCATTTAGAAAATGGTGGTGATATTGTTTGGCAAATTGCCAGTGGATATTTTGGCTGCCGCACTTTAGACGGAAAATTTGATGAACAGAAGTTTGCTAAGCAGTCTCAATTGCCACAAATCAAAATGATTGAGCTTAAGCTTTCGCAAGGAGCTAAACCAGGCCATGGCGGTATTTTACCTAAACATAAGATTACTGCTGAAATTGCCGAGATCCGTGGTGTTTCCCGTGACCATGATTGTATCTCTCCTGCCAAGCATTCAAGCTTTTCGACACCAATTGAAATGATGCATTTCTTACAGAAGTTACGGACTTTATCTGGTGGTAAACCAGTAGGTTTCAAACTGTGTATTGGTCAACCTTGGCAATTTATGAGTATTGTAAAAGCAATGCTTGAAACAAAAATTGTGCCTGATTTTATTGTAGTTGATGGTTCTGAAGGTGGCACTGGCGCAGCCCCTATTGAGTTTAGTGACTATATCGGAACACCATTACGTGAAGGCCTACGCTTTGTTCATAATACACTTGTAGGTGCTGGCCTAAGAGATCAAGTTAAAATTGGTGCAAGCGGTAAAATTATTAGTGCATTTGATATTGCCAGCACATTTGCTCTCGGTGCAGATTGGGTGAACTCAGCACGTGGTTTTATGTTTGCAGTTGGATGTATTCAAGCGCAAAGTTGCCATACAAACCAATGTCCTGTAGGCGTTGCAACCCAAGATAAAGATCGCCAGAAAGCACTTCATGTACCGACCAAAGCAGAACGTGTATTTAATTTCCACAAAAATACATTACATGCATTATCAGAAATGATTGCTGCGGCAGGTTTACGTCATCCATCGGATATTAAAGCTCATCATTTAGCTCAACGGATTAATGACCGTGAAATTAAAAACTATGCTCAATTACACTTCTTCTTAAAAGAAGGTGAGCTTTTACAATCTGAACTGAAAAATGATGATGATAATTTCTATTATCGTATGTGGAATATGGCTGACGCCAATCATTTTTAAATAGTTAAAACTGGAGCTGCCTATAGAGGCAGCTTCAAACTTTAATAATAAAAATGTTTCGGCTTTGCATGTAAAAAGGCTGGAATTAAACCTGTTAAAGCCGCACGAATATCTGCACGTTCGTTAATTAATTGATGAGAACCCTCTTCTAGCATCAATAATGTTTGAAGCCTAAACTTACGACGAATAAACTCGATGTTGTAACGCCAGTCTACTGTTTGATCTAATGCCCCTTGTGCAAGCCAGACAGGAATACGGCAAGCAGGTCGCTCTTCCATTTCCTGCATCCATTTTGACATTGCCAAAATCCAGTCCATGCCCATCATGCGTGGCTGCAATGGATCTTTTAAACGAATAAATCTTAAAAATTCAGGATTATGGTTATTCCGTCTAAAGTGTCGAGGCACTTGGCGTTTAATACGACGGATAATGCCTAGACCTACCGGATTATGCCACCATGCTGTTTTAGCAGGTCGAATTAATGGTGAAAGCAATAAAACCCTATCGACGATTGGGTCTTGTCTTTTTTCTGCATACTCAAGCAAGTGATGCATCCAGATTGCCCCACCCGTACTTTGACCAATACCTACCCATGGTTTCGGTAATTGATCAGCATGTTTGACATATTGATAAACCGCCATCAGAACTTGTTGATAATGGTCAAAATTTTGAATACTTGCAGGTGAACCATTACTCAAACCATGACCAGGTAAGTCGTAGGTAATAACACTAAAGCCTTGTTCAAGTATTTCGCGAATAATGGGCTGATAAATTCCGCTATGCTCCAGATAACCATGCAATAAACATACGGTTCCTTGGATTTTGTCTAATTTAGGTTTAAAAACTTGAACATGCAGACGAAATAAAGGCATTTGGACATAGCCTTGCCAATGTTCACAGTCCAGTAAATGTAAACCGTATAATTTACGGTATGCTAAAAGCTCACGAGAAGGTTCTTCTAAGGTATTTAAATTGAGTGGGCTTAAAACTTGCGGAGTGAGTTCACGGTTCGGAACCGGTAAATCTAATTGTTTTAATACGGCAGGATTGAGAAATGGAATCTCAGACATTAAGGCACCTCTCGACAATCACTTGAACCAAATAACATGTCACGAATTGTCGCAAGTAATTCATAATTTGCACGACGACTATGATCGTAGTTTTGTATACTCGGTTGCCAACGTGTAAGCGGTGTTGGCATTGGAGCAGTAACAGGAATAGTTTCTATCCCATTTAAGGCAAATAAACGGCGCGTACGTGGCATATGATATTCATCTGTGACCAACATAACTGTAGGCGCACCACCTTTCTTTTGAAGTAACAATGAACTAAAGCGAGTATTCTCACAGGTATTCATACTGCGCTTTTCTAATAATTTTGCATCTACCCCACGTGCTTTCAACCATGCTTGCATATAAGGGGCTTCAACTCCACTTAGTACGATAGGTAGATGGTTTTTCTTTTCAACTTCTAAGGTTTTTTCTAGTCTTAACCGCGTATAGCTGTTAACTACAATATCTTTGCCATTTTTATCTAAAGTTAAACCGCCACCCAATACTACAATCGCATAAGGTTCTGATAACTTTTTAGGTTGAGCAGGCAGAGGGTTTTTACGAACATATTCAACTTTCTGCTCAGGCTCGCTCGCCGCTTTTTGATGCTCAGGCACTACAGGTTTTCTTGCTAAAAACTCCGTATATTGCTCTGTAAGGGCTTTATTTTCAGAACTATTAATAGAAAGTGCTGCATCGATAGGACTACTTGCTTCATCGGCCGCATCAATTTCTGAGTTTTTCGCAACCAAAGGAACACTCACAGCCGTCGTTTCTTTCTCTTCCTGTAGTTCTTGTTCTTTTTCTTCTAAAAGAATAATTTGCTGCAAAGCCTTATAGTTTTCTTGTATGTACCCCAAATCTGCTGTCTTATTTTCACGTAAAGCATCTTCTGTTAACTTCAAATAAGCCTGACGAGCAATCCATAAATTTGACCCCGGCTCTAAGTTATCATGTTCACTTAATGCTGCTTTTCGCTGGCTTTCCGCAGCCACCTCATTAACATCTACCGGAACAAAATAGTTAAGTCCAGCTACAATAAGTTTTGAATAAAACGGCGAATACAAAAAAATCACGAAACAGCCTAATAGTACAAATAGTACAGTAACTACTTGTACAAAACGTACCATCAAGTGTACTTTTGGCATAAAACTATTCCGTATGATTTTCAATTAAACCTAAATTGTTATAAAGCACAGGCTCTGGTTCTAACATAATTTGGAAACGCTGTTCAACATCATGTTGTACAGCTTGATAAGTTTTCTTTACATCCGCAAGAGATGCATTGGCATAATTCACCAAAACCAAGGCTTGCTTATGGAACATTCCCACTACACCGAGCTGTTTACCTTTCCATCCAGCCTGATCAATTAACCAACCAGCAGCAATTTTAACGTTACCATTAGCCTGAGGATAATGTGGAATTGTTGAGAATTGTGCGATTAATCGTTCAAATTCTTGAGTATTTACAATCGGATTTTTAAAGAAACTTCCTACATTCGGATATTCTTTTGGATCAGGTAATTTACTTTGACGAATATGAATGACCTGATTTTGTAAATTTTCAGCAGTCAGGTTATCTCCTACTGCCTGTTTTAAATCACCATAATTTAGCTTTAGATTGGCTTGTTTAAGCAGCTTAAAGGTGACATGAGTAATGATGTAACGAGCTGGGTCATCTTTAAAAATGCTATGACGATAAGAAAAATGACAATCTGCTGCCGAAATTGATCCGGTTTGTTTTAATAGACGGTCATAGACTTGTACCGACTCAATAAACTCACCAACCTCAACACCATAAGCACCAATATTTTGCACTGGTGAAGCACCAACCAAGCCCGGAATAAGTGCCAAGTTCTGTAAGCCAAACCAATTTTGTTTTGTAGTATATAAAACGAAATCGTGCCAAACCTGTCCTGCACCGACTTTAACTCGAATAAAATCCTGATCTTCAGATAAAACGTCTATGCCCTGAATATCAAGATGAATAACTAAAGCATTAATTTGTTGCGGTAATAGCATGTTACTACCGCCAGATAATACAAGTACATTTAGCTCATGCTCTTTAGCAAAAGCTAAAGCTTCTTCAATATCTTCAATAGATTTGACCTTAGTGTAATGAGAAGCTGTAACATCTAAACTTAAAGTATTGAATGGCTTAAGCTGTACTTGATTTTGAATTTGCATTGTATTGAAAAACCTGTTTTTTAAACATTTAATTGTTTTTTTAGGATATTAATCCACGCCAACGCACTTGATTCACATTGGTCGAGTACACGTTCAAAGCCCTCATCTCCACCATAGTAAGGGTCAGGCAGAGCTTGTTGTGGATATTGAGGATCATGTTCACTCATTAATGCCACTTTTGCCCGAATTTGATGACTGCCAAATTGGAAGATAGCTCTTTGTAGCAAGTCGTGAATATCATCAAAGTTTTGATGATCCATTGCCAAAATCAAATCAAAATCTAAAAAGTCTTGAGTTGAAAGTTGTCTTGCCCGCAAAGAAGATAAGTCATAGCCTCTTTTTTTTGCATGCAATTGGCTACGCTGATCAGGTGCTTTATTTGGATGATAGTTACTTGTTCCAGCTGAATCGACAATGATATTGAGTTGATGCTGATCACAATAATGTCTAAAAACCACTTCAGCCGTGGGAGAACGGCAAATATTTCCTAAACAGACACATAACACCTTATACTGTGCTTCCATTAGAAATTTATTCCAACCACTTAAACTAAAAAATAAATAAGTATTTTACACGCAAAAATCTGCAAAAACCCGACAAAATTATTCATTATTATCAGGTTTGAATTGACCATTGTGACAAGCCCTCATTTTCTCAAAACTCACGCGGCTTGAAAAGTAAAATGAGAAATTTTAAAGGAATTTTCTATGTGCTCAATCCTCAACTCAATCTTGATTGTCTTTCAAGATTGAGTATCTGTAGCAATGAACACTGAAAAATGTAATAGCTTATAAATATTGCAGGATCAGTGTGAGAAAAAATTATTAAAAGAATTTGATATCAGTTGGAGTCGATATTTTAGCTGCATCGCCTAAAGGTTTTAATGAGCCATTTTTGGTATCAAAACGGAATAAACTAATGTTATTACTATAAACATTCGTCACATACAGATATTTACCTGACTCATCAAATGAAAAAGCACGTGGTTCAATACCATTGGCCTTATAAACTTGTGGTTGACCTAAAAGCCCATTCTGTTGGATTTTAAATACCAAAAGTTTGTTGTCCGCACCACGATTTGCAGCGATCACATACTTACCATTTGGACTAAGAATAATTCCACTTGCACTCTTGAATTCAGGTGTTTTGTCTTCGTGAACCAGTTTTAGCTCAGCGACTTTTTTCAAATGGCCATCTTGTACGTTAAACGTCACAATTTCACTTCGCATTTCCGCGGTAATGTATGCCTGTTTACCATTTGGTGAAAAGACCATATGACGTGGACCAGAACCATGCTTAAAACTCACATCTCGGCTCTTGTCCGCTTCAAGTGGTTGAGGCTTACTTGGGTTGTAACGAAAAGCATAGACTTTGTCATTTCCAAGATCACTTGCATATAAATACTTACCATCTGGGCTAAAAGTTGTCGAATGGGCATGGCCACTATCCTGACGCCCTTTAACATGACCAGAACCCTCCGAAAAAACAATATTTTGTACCATTTCACCCAAATGTCCATTTGGTAAAATTGGCAAAACAGCGACACCGCCACGTCCTTTATCAAATGCAGAATAATTCGACACAAATAGGAATTTACCATCTAAACTGATGGATGCATGTGTTGGATGCCCGCCATGACTATTTACCGTATTCAATACCTCTACCTTTCCATTTTGAACCGATAATGCCGTTACCGCCCCTTCATTTTCTTCATTAGTGGTATATGCAAAACGGCCATCTTTCGATTTTACAACCCAAGATGGACTTTTCATTTGCAATACCTTAACAGGAGTTAAGGTCCCGTCAGCATTAACTTGTAGCTGGTACAAACCTTCACTGGCTTTTTCTGGTTTTTGCACAAGCGGTGCATCTGGGATAGATGTCCAGGTTCCTACTAAAGCGATTTGTTGTTGTGCTGCGTTTACTGTAGAGCCCCATCCAAATGACAAAAGCGTCAATGATAATGTTGCTGTTAATTTTTGAATTAGCTCACGATACTTAATATTTGCATATCCATTTTTGTCGGTATCCTTGCCGTATCCAGTTTTGACATCAGTATCTATTTTCACATGCATATCCTTAAAAAAATTTACCTTATTTGCATTTACCAATAAGGTATTCACAATCTAATTTCATTTAATGATTTTGAAAATTAGTTTATAAAATGCCAATTTTCAAGTGAATTTTCTTTAACTAAATGCAGCTTAAAAGCACAGCTACTTTTAAGAGAATTTGCAGAATGAATCCTATAGAATGCATCTATAATAATTTTCAAAAATAAGGAAATAATGTATATGAGCCATTTTCAGTTTCAGACCGTTCCCAACATTATTTCAGGACTCGGTTCTATACAAGAATTACAGAATGTGTTGGCATCAAAAACTTACCGCAAGTTATTACTGGTAACAGATGCAGGTATGATTAAAAATCAGTTACACCGGCCTATTCTTCAAATTTTAGATACTCTTAAAATTGAACATGTCATTTATGCTGATGTTCAGGCCGACCCACCAGAGCAAGTGGTATTAGATGCAGCGAATTATGCTAAACAGCAAAATGTAGATGTTATTGTCGGCTTTGGAGGCGGAAGTTCTTTAGATGTAGCCAAAGTGATTGCCTTACTCGCACATCCTAACCAAACTCAAAACCTACAAGAAATGTATGGGGTAAATCAGGTCAAAACAGCCCGACTTCCACTTATTTTAATTCCCACTACAGCCGGTACTGGCTCGGAAGTGACGCCCATATCAATAGTGACTACAGGTGAAACGACAAAAATGGGAATTGTCTCTCCGGTACTCTATGCCGATACAGCAATTCTTGATGCAACTTTTACTCAAAATCTACCTGCCCATATTACGGCTGCTACAGGTATTGATGCGATGGTCCATGCCATTGAGGCATATACCTCTAAACATAAGAAAAATATTTATACCGATATTTTAGCGAAACACGCTTTGAAGCTGCTGAACCATAACTTACCGAAAGTTCTTAAAAACGGTAATGATTTAGAGGCACGTCAGAACATGCTGTTCGGCTCAATGCTTGCGGGTCAGGCATTTGCAAACTCACCTGTTGCTGCCGTGCATGCTTTAGCCTATCCATTGGGTGGACATTTTCATTTGTCGCATGGACATACCAATGCTTTGGTGCTCGTTGAAGTACTGAAATTTAATACTCCCTATGCCAAACAATACTATGCAGAACTTATGCAATGGCTAGACCCATATAGTAACGGTAGCACCGATGGGTTATGTGATCTGTTTATTGACCATATGCAAAATCACTTAGACCGTAGTGGTTTGACTTTAAAACTTAGCGATTTGGGTATTGAAGAGTCTAGCTTACCAAGACTTGCTCAAGATGCCATGTTGCAAACTCGATTACTGCAAAATAATCCACGTGACATGACAGAAGCAGCTGCTTTAGCAATTTATCAGGCGATTTATTAATGACTAAACCCGTTTTAAAAACTCGTCATCAATTTAAATTCTTTTTAGATATTCAAACTCGCTGGGCAGATAACGATATTTACGGTCATGTGAATAATGTGACCTATTATAGCTATTTTGATACGGCAGCCAATGCTTTGCTCATCCAGAAAACAGGTTTTGATATTCATGAAGCAAAATCAATTGGTTTAGTCGTTGACTCAGCTTGTAGCTTTTTTCAAGAGTTATCATTTCCAGAAGTTATTCAGGTAGGCGTTGCGATTGGTAAAATTGGTACGACATCTTTACGCTATGAATTGGCAATCTTTAAACAAGGTCAAGACCAAGCATCAGCTCAAGGACATTTTGTGCATGTGTTTGTTGACCGTGAAACACGCAAGACTGTTCCAATATCCGAGTCAGTCCGTGAAGTTTTAGAGAATTTTTTATTATAAAAAATGAGGCAAAAAGAAAATAAGCTCCTCTTTTTGCCTCATCCTTCTTAGATCATTGCAGGATCACTAAAGGAGTCCTCACCTGTTTCGACTCGGCCAGCAAAACGTCGGTAATAATACGGATCACTCTGGCTCGTAACTTCAAAATCATACCAATGCCCAACATCAACCAACGACCAATGTTGCTTAACAACTTGTCCCGCTTTTACGGTCAGTTGCAATGGTGCATCTTGTCGATATGCACAAGGTTTTACTGTCAATATTGTATCCTTGGTTCCCTCATTCATAAGTTCGACATAAACATCACCATTAGCAATGTCATAGCACACTCGAATTTCAGGTTTAACACCACTATCGATAATACGTTGAGTATCCCCTTTAAAATGACGATGGTAGCCATTTGGACCAAGTACCCATAGGTCATAACGGCCTAAGTTATTGTTTAAAGCATCCCACTCATCATCTAAAGTTTTATTCGGCTCGACAATATAATGCTTTGGAATACGGTCTAAATTGAGCTTGTCATATACGTGGAAAACCGCTGCCTGCTTACCCGTATTAGAAAAAATCAATTGCACCTTACCATCTGCTTTACAACGCGCACTGGTATGCAACTCATAAGGTAGCGCCCGTGATAGACGGATCCCACTTTGCTGAATGGGTAACTTAATATCCGTGGGTACAGGAACAGCTGGCAAAGCTTCTTGGTTTTCCCTTAGCGCATCTGCCTGCACACGTGTTTGTTTACCACTCAGCTGCGGTAAAACATCTGCATTTGGTGTTTTAAAGTTAAATGCACTGGTTAAATCACCACATACTGCACGGCGGTATGGGCTGATATTCGGCTCTTTTACACCAAAACGTTTTTCTAAAAACATGAGCACGGAAGTATGATCAAAAACTTGTGAGTTGACCCAACCACCACGGCTCCATGGGGAAATCACATATAAAGGAACACGAGGGCCCGGACCATAAACTCGTCCATCAGGTGCAGGCTGTGAATGGCTCCCCTCAGGTGCAGCATGATCAAAATATTCATCTTGCATATCAGCATTGCTTAGTGTCGATTTACCTGCGTACTGGCCATTTTTGAGTCGAGATGGTGCTGATGGCGATGGCATATGGTCAAAGTAACCATCATTTTCATCAAAGTTGATGAGCAGAGCCGTTTTACTCCACACCTCTGGTACAGCAGTTAATGCATCAATAATTTCTTGAATAAACCAAGCTCCTTGAACCGGGCTTGAAGGGTCCGGATGTTCGCAGTATATCGATGGCGCGTTAATCCAAGAAACTTGAGTTAACTTCCCTTCACGAATGTCTCTTTTAAAAGCGTCGAGATACTCTTCTGGTTTATTGCCCGGTAGCGTATTTGCAATGCCTTTATAGAGTGGATTTTTGGCATTATCAGTAGCCGCATCATAGGCTTTATACGGTAGTTTTTGACCCGTATCGGCATACGGTTTATTCGGCTCTCCACCGCTTGAAACGGGATAACCGGATGCAATGTTGGCCTTTCTAAAAGAACGGAATGCACCCAACATATTATCGCCCCATTCATCTGGCATATTCTGATAACAAATCCAGCTTATCCCTGCTTCTTCTAATCTTTCGGCATAGGTTTTCCAAGTGTAACCACGGTCTGCCGTTGCTGGGTTACCATCAATCCAGTCCCATTCATTATTTACAAATGAACGCTTGGTCGGTGTTGCACCATTGGTACCAGTTAAATGAAAAGAGCGGTTCGCATCTGTTCCGGTGTGCATAGAACAATGGTAGGCATCACAAATCGTAAAGGCATTGGCAAGTGCAAACTGATATGGGATTTCTTTTTCTTTAAAATAGCCCATAGATATATCGGTTTTATGAGTTGGCCAGTTTGCCATACGTCCATTGTCCCACGCCAACTGACTGTCATCCCACGTATGAGGCGTGCCATCTGCACGCTGTGCATTATTGGCTGTTCCATCTAAGTGAAATGGGGTTAAAACCTGACCATTACTTCTCAGCTGTTCCCAGACACGGCGACCATTTGGCAGAGGGATTGTAAAACGGTCAGCAAAGCCTCGAACGCCCTTTAACGTACCAAAATAATGGTCAAAAGATCGGTTTTCCTGCATTAAGATGATGACATGTTCAACATCCTGAATAGTGCCCGTTTTATTATTTGCAGGAATTGCTAGAGCTTTTTGAATACTCGATGGGAAAGCCGCTAACGCTGCAGCGCCAAAGCCCATATTTAAAGAGTAATTTAAAAATTTACGACGTGTAATCATGATCAAATTCTTTTTATTATTTAAGTTTATGGAGCACAGCGCATGACAGGCTTTTTACCTGTGTCGGGTGTATTCGAATTATCATTTGCCGAGTCGTTACAACCACTCAGCAGAATGGCGCCGATTAATAAAAAATAAGAATATTTAAAGGAAGTTGTTCCTGTGCATTGCCTTTTCATGACGATATATAGTCCATTTAAAATCTAAAATGGCTAACATAGAAAAGTACAATGACAGTGGCGTGACCTGAATATTTCAATCCAGTGAAAACTATGAAAATTCTAATTTTTCAAATTTCTCACCAGATCAAAACTCAATTGAACTTAAGGCTTTAATTGAATATTTTGCAGCTCACCATCAAAAGTCTCTATGAGGCTTTTAATAACGGGTTGTTGCTGTAATAGTTCTGTAGCCCGATGGAAAGCTTTTTCTTTACGAACGCTTTGCATAACATACGGTGTAGCAGTATTGACTACACCATACTCGACCGTAAATTGTGTATTTGGCCACTGCTGCTTTAAAGCTTCAATTAGGGCTTGTTGTAGCTGAGTCAACATATTTTCATATTCTTGAGGAATATGGAAAACCGTGTTGCCACCAATTTCTCCAGTCATCACACCATGTTGAGCAAGTTCTTGAACGGCTGGAGAAAGCTGGCTATTTCTAAACCAAAACTCCCACTTTTCAAGTGTCCACTCACCTTCCAAAGTTTGTGATGGCAACTTTAAAATATCTTGTGGCATCAGTTGGCTGTTATCTGTTGCGTTAGGCTCTTTTACCACCGCAACTGTTTCAACAATTTCAGCTTGCACCAATGACTGTTGTTCAATAACAGGTTCAGAAATCAAGTCATAAGCTGACGTATCTTGAGCAAGTGAAAATTCAGCACTCGATGCTTCAAATAAACCTATAGGCTCAGCAGTAGAAGCTGGTTCAGGTTCGATTTGTTTGACTTGGGTTTCAGCCTGAACTTGTACTAACTTTTGTTCTGGTACCGGAATGAAATCTTCCTCAAGAACACTAACGGTCTCTTGAACAACTGCTGACTCAAGTCCAATCAACTCATGATGATTTGGGTCAAATACCATTAAGTCCTGATTAGGTTCAGGTTCAGGTTCAGGTTCAGGTTCAGGTTCAGGTTCAGGTTCAGGTTCAGGTTCAGGTTCAGGTTCAGGTTCAGGTTCAGGTTCAGGTTCAGGTTCAGGTTCAGGTTCAGGTTCAGGTTCAGGTTCAGGTTCAGGTTCAGGTTCAACCATAGCGGGTTGGCTAATAACTTCAACAGGCTGAACAGCACTTACAGGAGCAATCTCTTGGGCTGTTTGAGCTTGTGAATTTAGGCCTACTTCTATTTGCCCATTTTGTTGAACAGGCTCTGAAACTAAAATTTCATTTGGTGCTAAAGGACGGAATGCCAATAATCGTAAAACGCACATTTCAAAACCTTGCTCTTGCGTTACGGCAAGCTGCAAGTCTGAACGGCCTTTACATGCGATTTGGTAGTAAAGCTGCAAATCTTGAGCAGAAATCAGTTTAGAAAGCTGAAGAATTTTGGCATTAATTTCTTCACTGTACTTTAAGCCGAGCTCTGGTAAATATTGTAATAAAGCTAACTCATGCAATGTTGAAATGAGCTGATCCAGTACTAACGAGACATCCAAGGCCTGATATCTAAACTGGAGTAATAATTGGCTCACTTTTTCACGTTGGTTTTGATGAACCGCTAAAATCAAATCATATATGATCGTACGGTCAATCAGGCCAAGCATTTCTTTAACATCTTGATGATGTACAGCACCCTGCCCATAAGCAATCGCTTGGTCAGTTAAAGATAATGCATCACGTAAAGAGCCTTGTGCAGATTCAGCAATTTGCCAGATTGCATCTTGGTCAGCAGCAATCTGTTCTTTTTCAAGAATAGCGCCAAGATGCTTGGTAATTTCATCTACAGCTAAAGGTCTTAGAGTAAATTGCAAACACCGTGAAATAACCGTAATCGGTAGCTTTTGTGGGTCTGTCGTAGCAAACAAAAACTTAACGTGTTCTGGTGGTTCTTCTAGTGTTTTTAATAACGCATTAAAAGAATGCGTAGAGAGCATATGTACTTCGTCAATCAGGTAAACTTTAAAACGACCTTGCGTTGGTGCATAAGGAACGTTGTCTAAAAGTTCACGCGTATCTTCTACTTTTGTTCTTGAAGCAGCATCGATTTCGATTAGGTCAATAAAGCGGCCTTCATTTACCGCCTTACAAGTGGCACAAACTTCACATGGCGTAGAAGTCACACCTGTTTCACAGTTCAAACACTTGGCTAAAATACGTGCAATTGTAGTTTTACCTACACCACGCGTTCCCGTAAATAAATAAGCATGGTGAAGACGACCGCGTTCCAATGCACTACTTAATGCACGAGAAACATGGTTTTGTCCCACTAACTCATTGAAATTACGTGGACGGTATTTTCTAGCAAGTACTTGATACATGTATGCTCCTTGTTACAGGCATAAGCATACTTTGTTTTTAAAAGAGTGTGAACGTATAAAGTTCATATCCGTACAGATAAACTGCGAACTACATCATTTGTCTGGACTATCAGTGAATTTTAAAGTTTCGAAGAAAAAGTTTTCTACCGAAACTTGAAATACTGTGAAAAATATTAATTTACTTTCTTCGGAAAACTAAACCAGACAAATACAGTTAAAAGGAAGAAACAGATCGCTGAGAGGGTAAGCACCCAACTATGTGCATAGCTAAAAGCTTGCTGCGCCACTACAACTAATTGCCCTCCTAAAGGATTTTCAAGGTTAGACGCTAATTGCATGGTTTCTCCAATCGAGATACTCGCTTTTTCAATTAAGTCTGACGGAAGCTCGGCTGGCAAAATAATTGAGCGGCTATAAAACCAAGACAACATTAAACCAAAAATAGCGACACCTAAACCTGCTCCAAGCTCATAGGCCATTCCCTCAATAGCACCTGCTGCACTCGCCTTTTGAGGGGGCACAGATGACATAATGGCAGCAGTTGAGGCAAGTAAGGCAATCTCAATGCTAAAGCCTAAAAAGACCATACACGTCCATGCTAAAAAGTGGTCGGTTGAAAAATTAAGCTGAGCAAGCCCCCACAAACTGATCGCGCTCACTAAAATACCTAGGCTCGATACTCTACGTAAACCCCATTTATTTAAACAAATACCTGCTAATGGACCACCTAAACTAATTGCAATCATAAATGGAATAATAAACATCGCCGCCTGTAATGGAGAAAACCCGTGTACAAACTGCAACTCTTGGGACAGTAATAATTCAAAGCCAACCAAAGCAATCATGGAAACAACCGCCATAACAATGCTGGTAGAAATTACTGGATGTTTAAATAACTCCAGATCAATCATTGGTGTCGTAGCTCTTTTTTGGCTTCGAATGAAGTGAATTAATGTGCTTATACCCACCACAAACATCACAACCGTGAGCACCGAAAAGTTATACATAGCCGATTTAATTGAATAGATGAGGCTTAAAATTGCTACAACCAAAACTAAAGCTTGCCCTAAGTTAATTGGCTGATCAGTTTTCTCTTGTTGTTTAGGAATGATCATCACGATCATAACTAGAACGACTAAAATGATCGGGATATTAATGAGGAATACAGCTCCCCAGTGGAAATGCTCTAATACAAAACCACCGACTAATGGACCAAAAGCTGCTCCACCTCCACCTACTGTAGACCAAAGACCAAGTGCAAAATTTCTCTGCTTTTCTTCGGTAAAAGCATTACGGATACCGGATAAAGTGGCAGGAATAAGCATAGCTGCCCCTAGGCCTAAAACAGCACGAGAAGCAATTAAGGCATAGGCAGTTGGAGAAAAAGCCGCAGCTAACGAACCCATACCAAAAACTGCGGTTCCAATAAATAATAATTTTTTAAAGCCAATACGATCACCGAGTGCACCCATCGGCAAAATCAAACCCGCCATAATCAGCGAATAAATATCAATAATCCATAAAAGCTGATTGGCAGTTAAATTCAATGCTGCACTTAAAGATGGTGTTGCAACATGCATCACCGTTGCATCAATCGTAACTGGTAAATAAATGAGGACGATAATTGTCAGGATTAACCATTTTTTTTGCATAACGCTCTTCGATATCCAAAACTTGGACATGTGTTCAAATTGCGGTTATTATATACACAATTGGACACTTGTCCAACTTTAAATTTTAATGTAGTTTGTGTCGAATTCAGTCAGGTGTAAGTAACATGGCCTATCTTAATCGCGATCAACGCAGAGAAATGATTCTGCAAGCTGCCATGCAAATTGCTTTGGCTGAAGGTTTTACAGCCATGACGGTACGCCGAATCGCAACAGAAGCACAAACCTCTACCGGACAAGTCCATCATCATTTTTCTTCGGCATCTCATTTAAAAGCTGAAGCTTTTTTAAAGTTGATGGAACAGCTTGATGAAATTGAACAAACTCTCCAAACAACTAGCCAATTTCAAAGACTCTTCATCTTATTAGGTGCAGAAAATATAGATAGGCTTCAGCCCTACTTACGTTTATGGAATGAAGCTGAACTCTTAATTGAACAAGATATTGAAATACAAAAAGCGTATAACCTCGCCATGCAAAGTTGGCATCAAGCTATTGTGCAATCGATCGAATGCGGTCAAAAAGAAGGCGAATTTAAAAATAGGTCTAATTCCACAGACATTGCATGGCGACTCATTGCCTTTGTGTGTGGATTAGAAGGGATTTATAAACTTGGTTTACAAGGTTTAGTTGAAGAAGATTTTAAGCGTCATACCGAAGCAATTATTCGCCTAGAATTATTATAAATGTTGAGCTGGCATTGCTTAAAAATACCAGCTTTAAAATACTAAAATTAGAACCAGCCTTTACGGCCTTTTAAAATTTGGTCGGTGCAACGTAAAGCTTCTTGGGTCAGGCCCCACAAACGATAATCGCCTGTAATTGAACCAATCTGGAAGTTATGGGTATAGGCAAAGCTGAGGTCACGCTCAGGATCACACCACGCTCCCGAACCATTGTAACCAATATGCCCAAAGCCATTTTTTGCACGTTTACCCATAGTAATAATGCGATGATATCCTAAGCGCCAATTCATCGGTATTGGCATGACACGATCACGTGCATAACTTTGAATAGTACTAAGTTCTTTAAATATTTCTGAGCGAATCAATTGCTGTCCATCCCATTCACCTTGATTTGCAAGCATCGCATAAATTTTAGCAAGGCTATTTGCAGTAAATGTCCCGTTCGCTGCCGGAATGACTGCTTGCAGTCCCTCATCACTAAAGAAACTAAAATTTTTCATTCCTTTTGGAATCATGGCATCCTGAAAGTCTTGCGGGTCTTGACCCGTCCATGTAATCACTTTTTCAGAGAGTGAACTCTTACGCGTCTGCGGCTTTTTAGGTTTTTCAACTTGAGTAGACGCTGATTTTTCTGGTTTTGGTTGAATAATTAGACGTGCTACACGATCCAACTCATTTACAGGCGTTCCAAAATAAGCGCCATCTAACTGTAATGGCTCAACAAGATATTTTTGCATGAGCTGATCTAGAGATTGACCAGTTGCTTTTTCAAGTACGCCACCGACAAGCCAACCGAATGTTAAAGCTTGATAAGCATTACCCTCTCCTGCAAGGAATCTTGGCTTAGTCGCCGCGACCACATCTAACATATGTGACCAGTCAAGCATTTCTCTCGCACTTTCGATGATATTTCGAACATCAAACATGCCGCTTTGATGGCTTAGCACATGACGCAAAGTCATTTGCTCTTTTCCATTTTGAGCAAACTCAGGCCAATAGGTCGCAATCGGTTTGTCGTATTCTAAAAACCCTTCACTTACCAAAATATGCGCTAAAGTTGCAAGTACACCTTTACCTGTAGAGTAGCAAACTGCCAATGTGTCAGGTTGCCAAGCTTCAGTTTGTGATTTTAGACCGGTGTAGATATCTACAACTTTTTGGCCTCTAAAATAAACCGCTAAAGCAGCTCCACCTTGTCCTGTTCTAGCATCTTGAAGACGGCTGAACTGGTGAGCTAAATCAATAAAACGTTCATCTAAAATACCGTGATAGTTATGGGTATCGGCCAGTAAAATTTCTTTAATCACATGAAGTTCCTTGCATTTTTTGTTATTTTGCTCAAAAGCAGCCCAAACCTCTGTTCAGGCTGCTGCTATTTTTATAATGCTTTTACAGTTCCTGCAACATGCGGTTTTTGTGATTTGGCATTACGAATCAAGAAATCAGTCTTTTTATCTGCATTTGCAGTTAAAAACTCAACTTTTGATGGCAAGAACATTGGTAGCTTAAACCACACATCTGCTTCATAAGCATTTGGCAACTCAAGGTTCGCTAAGGCTTTTGCTTTGCTCCACATGCCATGCGCAATGGCTTGCTTAAAACCAAATGCTTTTGCAGTAATGGCATGAATGTGAATTAAGTTAAAATCACCAGACACTTTCGCATAACGGCGACCAGTGTTTTCTAAAATATTCCACTCTGCCTTTGGAACATAAGCTGGTGCTTGTTCTTCTTTAGCTTTCTCACCCACTCTTTTCTCAACTTTTTGGCGAGATAAATAAGTCGTTAAGCCTTCCATCACCACTTCATTGCCAACTTTTGCCGTGGTAATAAAGTCAAACTGAACGCCTTTATCATGTGGTTTTAGTTCCCCAAATTTACATGACAGAGTGAGTTTTTCAGTTACGCCAATCGGTCTGGTCTGTTTAATCTGGTTACGAATATGCACTAAACCTAAAATTGGAAATGGGAAGGCTTCTGCTGTCATCATGTGCATTTGCAAGCTTTGAGAAAGTACCGCTAGATAAATTGCCGGTACAAAGCCATTATTTTGAAAGCCACATACTTCGTTATAAGCCTTCAAATGGTTCTGATCAATTTCTAGGGTATCTACCACATATTCAACTTGCGGTAATATTTTTGGACCTTTCGGTTTTTTAAAAATTAAACCTTGCACTACTTTTGGATAAGCCAATGCCGCTTTTGGTAGTTGGCTAAAATGACGAGTATTCATACCTAACCTTTTATAATTTATAGATTCTTGAATAAAAAAGGGATGCACAAGCACCCCTCTTTAACTAAAAGTGCTTAAGCGCCCAACAAGCTTTGACCGCACACGCGTACAACGTTGCCATTTACACCTGTAGAAGCAGTTGATGCAAACCATGCAATTGTTTCTGCTACATCAACAGGTAAACCGCCTTGTTGCATTGAGTTCATACGGCGACCAGCTTCACGAATTGCAAATGGAATCGCAGCAGTCATTTGAGTCTCGATAAAGCCAGGTGCTACTGCGTTAATGGTAATACCATTTTTTAGAATAGGCGCAGTAAATTTCACTAGACCAATGACACCTGCTTTAGATGCAGCATAGTTGGTTTGACCAAGGTTACCAGCAATACCACTAATTGATGATACACAAACAATGCGGCCATTTGCATTTAGACCATCGTTTTCTAACAAGTAATCGTTTACGCGTTCAGCAGCAGACAAGTTAATATTAATGACCAAATCCCAAAGCTCTGGCTTCATATTTGCCAAAGTTTTGTCACGTGTAATACCAGCGTTATGAACGATAATATCTAAACCGCCTTGTTTTGCCGCAGCAGCTTTAATTTTTTCGCCCGCATCAGCAGCTGTAATGTCAATTGCCAATGTAGAACCGCCAATGTCAGCTGCTACACGGTCAAGATCAGCTTGTTGTTGTGGTACGTCTAAACAAATAACATGCGCACCGTCACGTGCCAACACGTGTGCAATTGCCTCACCAATACCACGGCTTGCACCAGTTACTAACGCAGTTTTTCCAGCAAGCGGTTTTGCCCAATCAACATCAACTACATCTGCCTTAGATACACGAATCACTTGACCAGATACATAAGCTGAACGTGGTGAAAGCAAGAAGCGTAATGTTGATTCAAGGTTTGCAGCAGCACCTTCGTCTACATACACAACTTGAGCAGTAATACCCTTTTTAAATTCTTTACCTACAGATTTGATAAAACCTTCAAGTGCACGCTGAGCAATCGCTTGTTTTACAGTTTTCGCAGTTTCAGGCGTTGTACCAATAACAATCACTCGACCAGAAGTCGCAACTTGACGTGCAATCGGATTAAAGAATTTATAAAGTTCGTTTAACTGTTCTGAGTTTTGAATACCAGATGCATCAAATACAACAGCCTTAAATTTTGATTCTTTATCGCCTGCATTGAATGGACGTAAATTTAAACCAACTTTTGCAGCTTCTTGTTGTAATGCAACATTATTGCCTACATAGCTATCTGCATGAATATTGCTAAGTACTTGTGCAATCGCACCAGACAAAACGCTTGATGGCGCCGCGCCAACCAATACTGCACCTTTCACTACTGGCTGAGCACTTTCAAAACGCTCTAATACAACAGGCGAAGGTAAACCCAGATTTTTAACAACGAATTTACCAATAGGAGATTGCGTAAATGCTTGGTATTGATCAGTCATGATTATTATCTCTCAAAGAAATGAATTTTCTACGACAGGCTTCATTATGTTATGAGATGGATAGAAACAATATGAAAGCAGTCGTTCATTAGAGTTACTCCAAATCATACTTGAGTTCATCTTTGGATGTCTTGACCTGAATGCTATCTACAATGTCATTCTAGTCAATACAGGTCTATTTGAATTGTGTTAAGGTAGCTAACAAGAATATCGTTATTATGCTTGGAAAAGCCTTATGAGCAAAACAACTCAAGAAAATCCAGCAGTCGAGAATTCTGCTCAGGAAAAAGTGTCAAATACATCAAAGTCGGCTTCTAACACGGCTAAGCGTAACAGCACTACTCCTAAAGCAGCAACTAATACACCAAAAACGACACGTACTCGTTCAACGACTGCACCTGCACGTAGCCCTCGTAGTAAGAGCGCTGCTTCAGCAACCCCGTCTACATCTTCAAATGTAGCTGCAGCACCAAAAGCAACAAAAACCAAAACTTCTGTTCAACAGGATAAAACCATGAGTCAAAACACTGTTCGCCGCGTTGCAATCCTTGGTGGCAACCGTATTCCATTTGCACGTTCAAATACTGCCTACTTTAAAGCGTCTAATTCTGACATGCTGACAGCAGCATTGAATGGTTTGGTTGAGCGCTTTAACTTACAAGGTAAACGTATTGGCGAAGTTGTTGCGGGCGCTGTTTTAAAACATAGCCGTGACTTCAACATGACTCGTGAAGTTGTATTGAGCACAGATCTTGCTCCTGAAACTCCTGCTTACGACATCCAAATTGCATGTGGTACAGGTTTACAGGCAGCATTTGTTGTTGCTAACAAAATTGCGCTTGGTCAAATCGACGTAGGTATTGCAGGTGGCGTAGATACAACTTCTGACGCACCGATTGCTGTAGGTGATGGTTTACGTAAAGTTTTACTTGAGCTTAATGTTGCTAAAACAGGTAAAGACCGTCTTAAAGCTCTAACAAAGATTGATTTTAAAAAGCTTCTTGATGCACCAAGCAATGGTGAACCGCGTACTGGCCTTTCAATGGGTGAGCACCAAGCAATCACTGCTTTAGAATGGGGTATCACTCGTGAAGCACAAGACGAGCTAGCTGCAAGCAGCCATCAAAAACTTGCTGCTGCTTATGAGCGTGGTTTCTTTGATGACTTAATGACTCCATTCTTAGGTCTTAACCGTGACAACAACTTACGTCCTGACAGTACAGTTGAAAAACTTGCTAAGTTAAAACCAGTTTTCGGTAAAGGCGAAACTGCAACAATGACTGCAGGTAACTCAACTCCGTTGACTGATGGTGCTTCTGTGGTATTGCTTGCTTCTGAAGAATGGGCAAAAGAAAACGGACATGAAGTTTTAGCTTATCTTTCTTTCTCTGAAACAGCAGCTGTTGACTTCATTGGCAAGAACGGTCCTAAAGAAGGCTTATTGATGGCTCCTGCTTATGCAGTACCTCGTATGCTTAAGCGTGCTAACCTTAAGCTTCAAGACTTCGATTTCTACGAAATCCATGAAGCATTTGCATCTCAAGTACTCTCTACCTTAAAAGCTTGGGAAGATGAAAAATTCTGTAAAGAACGTCTTGGCTTAGATGCACCGTTGGGTTCAATTGACCGCTCTAAACTGAACGTAAATGGTTCATCTTTAGGTGCAGGTCACCCATTTGCTGCAACTGGTGGCCGTATCTTGGCTACTGCAGCTAAATTAATTAATGAAAAAGGTTCAGGCCGCGCATTAATCTCGATCTGTACAGCAGGCGGTGAAGGTGTGGTTGCGATTGTAGAAAAATAATTTCTATTTATCGACCAAAAAAAATAAGCACCCATCTGGGTGCTTATTTCATTTCAATCTATGTGAATTAGTGAAGTGATGCTGCTTTAGCATTTGGGAAAAACTTATCTTCAATATGGTCATAGCACCACTGGAAAATAAAGGTATAAACCAAAATACATAAGGTCAAACCTATATCTAAAATAAATGCATCAATCACTGTCATCTGCATCATATATGCAATCATTGGAACAGTCGCAATCAGCAAACCACCCTCAAAACCAATCGCATGTAAAATCCGCACAGGGATCGTTCTTTCCCAATTAAATTTATGCTCTACTTTTTCGAAATAGTGGTTAAAAATCATATTCCAGAAAACTGAAACCACTGCCATAAACACACCAAGTGTTCCGGTCACTTCCATCGGCATGTCAAAAATAAAACTTAATGCAATCGCAATGATGACCAACAAAATTCCTTCATAACTGATTGCATGAATGAGTCTTCTCTTGGAAATCAACATTTTTAAATACTCAATAATAACTTGGATAATGTGCATTTTATTTTTATAATTTTGATTAATCCAATCAGGTTCTTTCATTTTTTTTGACAGATGAATATTAATCAAGAACAACTACTCATGTTCCAAGCCGTTATGGAAACAGGTTCATTTTCAGCAGCAGCAAGGAAACTCGGTAAAGTCCCCTCTGCTGTGAGTATGTCGATTGCTAATTTAGAAATTGATCTGAACCTGACTTTATTTGAACGTAAAGGCCGTGAACCTACTCCTACAGCCGAAGCACGAGTGCTATATGAAAAAACGGCGCAACTATTGATTGAAATGAATCAATGGAAACAGCACGCGCATGCATTAAGTACTGGGCTGGAACCTAATCTTACTATTGTTGTGGTGTCTGAGCTGTTACATACCAATTGGACCGACTATGTTTGCCTGCTAGAAAGTCGCTTTCCCGATCTACAAATTAATATTGTGTCTGCCCCTCAAGAAGATGCGCTTCAAATGTTGTTAGATGGAACTGCCCAACTGGCCCTTATGTTTGAACGTGAGCATTTAGACAATAGAGAACAGTTTGTTGAACTCAAACGTGAAGCCTTAATTCCAGTTATTTCAAAAACCCATCCGCTCGCAAGCCAAGAGCATGTTTCATATGAGCAGATTTTAGGTACAAGACAAATTGTGGTGGCAAGTCGAGATGAAACATTAAAACCCGAATTATTATTTTCAAAACATTACTGGCGTACAGATAACCACCACTCTGCTTGCTTAATGATTTTACGTAATTTAGGTTGGGGTGTACTGCCACAAGAGATGTTTAAAGAAAATCCTGAGTTAAACAACAAGCTTAAAGCATTAGATGTATTTGATTTTACGCCTCGATTTGAATATTACGTTGATTTGGTCTGGAGCCGCGAAAGTGAACTCGGAGCTGCTGCACGGTTTTTGATTGACTATATTCGTAATAAGCGAATGCAACCGGCTCCCTAAAATCATTTCAATTTAGATGCAGAACCTAAACGTTTTTCTTTGAAACATAACAATTGATATATCGACAGTATGGATAGAGTTTGTGCTATAAAGAAAACATAAGATTTTTTATTGAAGATGTTGAATATCAATGACTCATACAGCACTTGACCAATTAAAAACATTAACGATCGTTGTTGCTGACAGTAGCGACCTTGAAGCAATTCGTAAATTTCGTCCCTTAGATGCTACAACGAATCCTTCGTTAATTACCGCTGCGGCAGAACAACCAGAAAGTAAAGAGCTCATTGAAGATGCTTATTATCAAGCCAAAGAAGAAGGCTATAAAAATGATGAACTGATTGAAAGAACCATTGATATTTTAACCGTAAAATTTGGTGTAGAAATTTTAAAACTCATTGAAGGCCGTGTTTCTACAGAAGTCGATGCTGCACTTTCATATGACACCGAAGCGACCATTCAAAAAGCGCATGAATTATGTGAGCTTTATAAAGGGTATGGGATCGATCAGTCACGTATTCTTATTAAAATTGCATCGACTTGGGAAGGTATTCAAGCGGCTAAAGTGCTTGAAGCTGAAGGTATTGCTTGTAACCTCACTCTCCTTTTCGGTTTACATCAAGCCCAAGCGTGTGCAGATGCCAAAGTTACTTTAATCTCACCTTTTGTAGGCCGTATTTTAGACTGGTACAAAAAAGCTGAAGGTGTAGATTCTTACCCAATCGAGAAAGATCCAGGTGTGGTTTCAGTTAAGAAAATCTACACTTACTACAAGCAGCAAAATATTCCAACTCAAGTCATGGGTGCGAGCTTCCGTAGCATCGACCAAGTGCTAGGCCTTGCAGGATGTGATTTGCTTACGATCTCTCCAAGCTTGCTAACGCAGCTTGAGCAAGATACGCGTACAGTCGATGCAGCACTTGATGCAAACAAAGCAAAACAGGCAGAAGCGATTGTTAGACCAGCTCAAGATGAGCAAAGTTTTAAAGATGAACTTAACCATGACTTAATGGCATTCCAACTTTTACAAGGTGGTGTTGATGGCTTTATTAAAGCGCGAGATCAATTAAGTCTTTTATTACGTCAATCTTTTGGAATTGATGCAGAAATTAAATCTTAAAAACTGCACTTTTCATACAAAATTACCGATTTTTGTTATCATGACAAAAATCGGTTTTTTATTGGGTTTCTCGTGTTCGGCATAACAGACTTAACAACATATATTATTGGTACATTCCTAATTGTGTTATTGCCAGGACCCAATTCTCTTTATGTGATGTCTATTGCTTCACGCTATGGTATTAAAACCGGATATATGGGGGCACTTGGTATTTTTACCGGTGACTTAATTTTAATGCTCTGTACTGTACTTGGTGCAGCTTCTTTATTAAAAGCATTCCCTTGGGTTTTTATCGTACTCAAACTCGTCGGCGCACTTTACTTGTCTTATTTAGGTTTTAAGCTTTTACAAGGCAGCATCCAACGCTGGAAATTACGTAATCAACCCCAAGCAGAAATGGCTGATTTACCTGCTTTAGATAAAGTTCACCCTTATAAAACAGCCTTAAGTATTAGTTTACTCAACCCTAAAGCGATTTTATTTTTCCTGTCTTTCTTTGTGCAGTTTGTTGAACCGGATTATGCCTATCCAGCTTTAAGCTTTTTAATTTTAGCGGTGATTTTACAAATTATTAGCTTTAGTTATTTAACTGCGCTTATTTTCTCTGGAATTAAACTTTCAACTTTTTTCAAACAAAACCATAAAATTGCAGCAAGCGGAATTTTCTTAGTTGGCATTTTATTTTTCGGATTTGGCTTAAAGCTGGCAACTTCAACAATGTAAGCTGCCGAGTCAAGGAAGTCAGAATTTATTAAGTTGTTAAAATGCCAGCATGCCATCTGTTTTAACTTCATTGAGCACAAAAAATGTCCTCACCTGTCTTACCCCAGGTAAGGCAATAATTTTTTCACTATGAAAACGGTTAAAAGCAGCCAAATCTTTAACACGAATTTTTAGAAAGTAATCGACTTCTCCGGCAACCAAGTAACATTCTAGAACATTCTCCAAATCACCTGCTGCTTGTTCAAACGCCTGAAAGCTATCAGGTGTCGAGCGATCCAGCACTACTCCGACCAAAACAATAGTCTCACGTTGCACCATACCCGGATTAATTCGAGCACGCACATCCAAGATGGCCCCAATCTTAAAAAGACGCTGAGTATGGTTCCAACATGACGAAGTACTAATGCCAACAAGTTTTGCCAGTTCAGCATTACTTAAACGTCCATTCTCTTGTAAACAGCGCATAATTTTCAATTCAAGAGGTGATAAATTTTCAGCCTGCTCATCCATAAAACAATATCCCAAATTCACCGTTTGTTATGAAATAAATAATATCATTAATAGCTATTTAAAAAATATTCTTTCATTTTAAAGTCAAAAATAGAAAGCACCTTCTTAAAAAAAATTGTTAGATTTACCTAGCTGAAAACATAGGCAGAAACATATTAATTTTTCAGGGACTTAGAACATTTAGCTATGCAAAAGATTCTTCAAGATTTCTCAATACCAGCCGTATTTGCTGGTTTTATTACCTTTCTTATTGGTATTAGTGTTTCGGCTATTTTAGTGATTCAGGCTGCTCAAGCTTTAGGTGCGTCATCTGAACAAATCACCTCATGGTTTTGGGCTTTAGGCTTAGGTATTGGTTTATCAGGACTCATCCTTTCTTGGAAATTTAAATATCCCGTAGCAACAGCTTGGTCAACTGCGGGCCTCGCTTTAATTATGGCAACAGGTAGTGGCTATAGTTTAAATGAAGCAATTGGCGCTTTTTTAGTAGGTGGTTTACTTACTGCGATTTTAGGCTTTTCAGGTATATTCCAAAAAGCGCTTTCCTATATACCACAAAGCTTAACCAGTGCCATGCTTGCCGGAGTTTTGCTTAAGTTTGGGATTTCGCTTTTCGCGAGCTTGCAAAATGATTGGATATTTGTTTTATCTTTACTCGCTATTTATGTCATTACAAAAAGATTATGGCCGCGTTACAGCATTGTATTTACCGCCTTGGCAGGTATTGCCCTCTGCCCTGTCTTTTTAAACTTTCATATGCCTACTCTTGAGTGGTCCTTGGCTAAACCCGTTTGGATTAGTCCTGAATTTAGCTGGTCAGCACTTTTAGGCTTAGCATTACCACTTTTTGTGATTAGCATGGCGTCGCAATATTTACCTGGTATAGCCATGATCAAGAGTTATGGCTATAAACCACATGTTAATCAACTGATTGGTTGGACTGGTTTAACTCAAGTTGTGCTCGCACCTTTTGGATGTTACAGCGTTAATATTGCTGCGATAAGTGCTGCCGTAAGCTTAGATGACCAAGTTCATCCTGATCTAAGCAAACGTTATATTGCGGGTATAAGCTGTGGCTTTTTTTATGTGTTGATGGGGCTATTTGCTGCAACCCTCACAAGCTTACTGATGTCTTTTCCTCATATTTTTATTGTAGCGTTAGCAGGCATTGCCTTACTTGGTACGATTAGTCACAACATTGCGCTTGCGTTTGGTCCAGTTGAAGACCGCGAAGCGGCATTATTTACCTTTTTATGTAGTGCGTCAGGTATCCAATTTTTCGGTGTTGGTTCAGCTTTCTGGGGACTGGTTGTCGGTATTGTTGTATTTATAGTCCTTAAATTTAAAGCTAAAAAATAAGGCTTAAACGAAAGAGTTTCCGCTTCATCATTTAGAGAAATTCATAAAAAATTAAGCGTAAACTCTCGTTAAATTAATTAATTGTGTTTTTATCCCAAAATGCTTGCCGTATTTGCGGCATTGCATTTAAGTGATTAATGATGTGTTGTGCTTCTTCTGCTTCAATTGAAGTTGCAATTAGCGTTACTTCTATCTCAACCTCTTTTTCTCCAAAAGGTGTGACATCAATATCTTTAGCAGGATAATTATGATGCTTTAAGGTTAGGTTTAATTCATCCATAACAACCTTGCTCTGACTTCGGTCACATATAATGTAAATTACATGTAAAACTTCTGTGTCATCGTCTAACGGACGACGGTCAATAATATGGACAATCGGCCTTAATAGCGTATTGGCAGATAAAATAAAGGCTGTCGCCAATATTGCTTCAATAATTAAATCAGCACCCGCGGCAGCACCTACTGCCGCAGAACACCATAAAGTCGCTGCGGTATTTAAACCGTGGATGTTGCCTTCTTGGCGCATAATGACACCCGCACCCAAAAAACCAATACCCGAAACAACATAGGCAATTACCCGAACAGCTCCATCTGCTCCAGTAAGATTAATTGCAATATCTACAAAAATTGCTGCACCTACCGCAACTAGAACATTTGTTCGAAGACCAGCTGTACGTTGCCTATACTGACGTTCGAACCCAATTAACGCCCCTAAAATAAAAGCAGCCGAGAGACTAATTAAAGTATCAATAATATTTGATAAGTCTGTATGTTGTAGAAATTGCAATTTCATTTTGCACCTATTGTTTTATTGCCAGCCATAACGGCGGATATAGATTTTCTTTACCCATTGAGTAACACACATATAAGCACCTAAAATTACAGGTAAATATAAAAAATAACTTAAAGGTAAAGCTTGTAGTTTTAAATAGCTTGCTAAAGGACCCATTGGTAAGAAAATCCCGATACACATAATCACCGCTGTCATTATTAATAATGGAGTCGCGGCACGACTCTGAATAAATGGAATTTGAGCTGTGCGGATCATATGGACAATTAATGTCTGGGTAAGTAACCCCACCACAAACCAGCCTGATTGGAATAGCGTCTGATGTTCAGGAGTATTTGCTGAAAATACAAACCACATTAACCCAAAAGTAATCATGTCAAAAATGGAGCTAATCGGTCCAAACACCACCATAAAGCGGCCAACTTCTTCAGGTTGCCAACGCTGTGGTTTTACAATTAACTCTTCATCCACATTGTCAAAAGGAATCACAATTTGTGAAACATCATAAAGTAAGTTTTGAATGAGTAAGTGAATAGGCAGCATTGGTAAAAATGGAATAAAAGCACTCGCAATAAGTACCGAAAAAACGTTACCAAAATTTGAACTCGCCGTCATTTTGATATATTTCAGCATATTGGCAAAAGTTCTACGACCTTCAATCACACCTTTTTCAAGAACCATCAGGCTTTTTTCAAGCAAGATTAAATCTGCAGACTCTTTAGCGATATCTACTGCGGTATCTACTGAAATACCAATATCGGCAGCACGTATAGCAGCGGCATCGTTAATACCGTCTCCTAAAAAACCAACCACGTGACCATTCGCTTTTAACTGCTCAACAATACGTTCTTTGTGAACCGGACTTAATTTCGCAAAAATGTGGTATTGCTCTACTGCTCTTTTGAGTTGTTGATCAGTTAAGGTTTCAATTACACCGCCCAATAAAACTTGATCATAATTCAGGCCAATTTCTCGGCACACTTTTTGGGTGACAAATTCATTATCCCCAGTCAGCACTTTTACCGTTACACCATGGGCATGTAAACTCTGTACAGCTTCTTTGGCAGACTCTTTAGGTGGATCAAGAAAAGTAATATAACCTATTAAAATCAGATCATTTTCCTCAACAACTGAATAATTTTCCTGATGATTTTTAAACTCACGATACGCTACTGCCACCACTCTTAAACCATCTCGGTTATAGCGTTGAGTTAATGCCTCAATTGCTACTTCACGTTGCTTTGTTAAAGGCTCTACTTTGCCATTTACCTCGACATAACGGCAAACCTTTAACATTTCCTCAACTGCGCCTTTGGTAATCATACGGGCTTTTTGTTGAGGCGTTTGTACCACGACTGACATACGGCGGCGATCAAAATCAAAAGGAACTTCATCTAACTTCTTGTAACGTAACTTCTGTATTTTGATCTGATCATCAACAGCTTCTAAAACAGCTACATCAAGCAAATTTTTTAGGCCTGTTTGATAATAACTATTTAAAAATGCCTGCATGAGTACAAAGTCTGATTTCTCGCCTTGAACATCAATATGTTGAGATAAAAAGATTTTGTCTTGAGTTAGAGTTCCAGTTTTATCGGTACATAGAACATCCATGGCACCAAAGTTTTGGATCGCATCTAGACGTTTAACAATCACTTTCTTTTTAGATAAGAAAACCGCCCCCTTTGCCAAAGTTGAAGTCACAATCATCGGTAGCATTTCTGGAGTAAGACCGACAGCTACAGATAATGCGAATAAAAATGCTTCGGCCCAATCGCCTTTGGTGAAGCCATTAATGAAAAGTACAACAGGTGCCATCACCAACATAAAGCGAATGAGCAACCAACTTACTTTGTTGACACTCATTTGAAATGCAGTCGTGCTCCGATCAGTAGCCGTGACTCGATGAGCCAATGCACCGAAATATGTTTGAATACCCGTACTTAAAACCACTGCCTGAGCTGAACCAGAAACAATATTGGTCCCCATGAATACAATATTATCAAGCTCTAAAGCACTGGTTTCTTCGAGATTTTTCTGCAACGGAAATTTCTCGACAGGCATTGATTCACCAGTCATTGCAGCTTGAGAGACAAACAAATCTTTAGCAGACAAAATTCTACAATCCGCAGGAATCATGTCACCCGCAGATAATAAAATTACATCACCCGGTACTAAATACTGAATTGGTATCTCAAATTGGTGAGTGGTTTGGTTTTTAGTATCAATGCCATAACGCTCATGCATAAGTTCTAAATCTTCTGCACTGACTTGATGGCGCAATACAGTAGCAGTATTACTCACCATTGCCTTTAAGGCATCCGCAGCTTGATTTGACTTTGCTTCTTGCCAGTAACGAAGTAGTGTTGAAAGAATTACCATCACACTAATAATGGTTGAACCTGTTAGATCATCGGTAAAAAAAGCAATTAGTGCCAACAGGCTAAGTAAAATATTGAACGGATTACGGTAGCAATACCAAAGGTGTTGCCACCAAGTTAATGGCTTTTCATGAGTAACTTCATTAAGTCCCACCGTCATTTGTTGGGTATACGCTTGCTCTTCTGTAAGCCCCATCAAATGAGTATCGAATTGTTTTAATAGATCATTCGTTTGAGCCCTTGACGCATTAAGCAAACGCTTAGATAAATTTTTGCTAATTTCTTGAGCATAACTAGATTGATGTAGCTCTTTAAAAGATCGATTACGACCGAAAAAACGCATCAAATGAAATCTTTGTAAAAATGATGTGAAGAGTCGTTGCCAGAATTTCATCACGAAATCCTCCATTTTTTAGGCGTACAAAGCTCTCGACCTTATTGAAAATAAAGTCTTTTAAATTTTTTAATTTAGAAAGGAATAGGAGATCGTAGACTTACGATGAAGAAGAGAAAATTAGCCCAAAGCCAGACCAACGTTGACGGAATGTCACATAACTGAACATGGTCCGAATGCTTTGAATCGCATGAGACGAATTGTTTACCAAGATTAAAATCTGGTAGATATAACGGTCGTGTATGGAAGCGTATAAAAACATTGGCTTCTCCCCATTTCTAGCGAGAAACTAAACAGATAAATGCTGAAGTGAATGATTACAAATCAAGTAATTTGTATAGGTTTAATCTAATTTTTAACAAAGCTATCTCATTGCAAGATAGCCTCTCCTAAAGGTTACCTTGCTCAGTATTGGCTTTGGTTTAATTGATAATTAAACTCGAACCTCGAACAACTACCCATTTAGGATCTCCGTTAAATAAACTCGCGGCAAGTATAGGTTTTACTCTACAAGGCACAAGATTTTTTTTGTAATTTTTTATTAATTCATCAGTGACTATAACTCACAGTTCTCTAACCACCACTGTTTTAGCCATCTTGTCATGCCATCCTTGTTTTTTAGCATCAAATGCGACCCAAATAAGACCGATACAAAACACTAAAATAGATGGAATATATCCGATATAGCGAATGAGAGATTGTACGAAAGTTAACTTATTACCTGTCTTTTCATCGAGAACTTTTAAACGCATTAGACGTTTTCCTGGAGTCCCTGCAAAGTAGATCCAACACAAAACAGTATATAAAAATGGAAATGCATAATTTACGATCATATCAAACCAATAGTTTTGCGGTTTACTACTCATACCTGTAGCAAATATGAGATCGTAATCTCCATGATAAAAGATCCATGCGGCTGGAATAATTGCTAAAAAAAGAATAAGAGTATCAATGATCATTGCGCCAAATCTTAACCAAAACCCTGCATATTCATATTTATAGGTCATGTGTTCACCTCGCTTTTGTTATTTTTTACCTAATGCCACAGTAACTAATTTATTGGTCTTTCATCGTAATTGAAATCTTTTTATTTTTAAATACTTAATGTATTTTTTAATTTCTGATTTTATTTAGAATTGTAATAAGATTTTTGAAAAATAAAAGCCACATCAATTTAAGTTAAAATAATATATATCATATTAAAATATTTAAATTACACCTCATTTGTATGAGGTGAAAACTAATTATATTTATTAATTTGATCATTTATAACCAATGATTATTTCCAGAATAAAACATCAATTTTAAATTCTTTTTTTAGCAAAAAAGCTGCACAAATAAGCCCAATACCGATGATGATTAAAAACATGCTTAAACTTAATAATCCTCCCACAGCAGAGCAAAAGCCTAAAATAGCTAAAATATAAAATAAAATTACACTAATACTTGGCATTCAATTTATTCCACTACTTAAAAATAAAAGCAATTTATTCTATCGAGTCTGTAAAGGAATGCTGTTTTCAAATGTTGATTACACCCTATATTTGTATCAACTTAAAAACAATATGTTAATAATTCCTACTAAATGTAAACAACAAAAATATAAATGTGATAAATATCACATTTATATTTTATTTAACTTCAAAATAATGTTTTTCAGTAATAAGTTTTATTTTTAGATTTTTATATAATCGATCTTTTGAGTTTTCTAACGAAGGAACAACTTTTTCTGCAAACTTATCATCTGCCATGAGTCTTGCATAAGTTTTATATCCAATCACTAGCTTTTCTGGCTCTTTACCAGTTTGGCGAAATTCCTCGATAAGTTTACTGACTTTCTTTGCTGTTAAATCTGCCATATCTTACTACTTCCCCCTTACATATGATTTGGTTATACGATTTCTGTGTGACAAAAATATGAAAGGTAATTTATTGTAAAGTTCTTCTAAAAAATTAAATTTGGTATAGTCTCAACTCCCTCTTTATCATCATCAGATAAAAGCATTAAAAATCAAATATATACTTAAATCCCATTTAATTTAACTACAAGTGAATTGAATTGATTTCTACCTTTAAACAAATGTGTTAATCTTTAAGTAAGAAAAGCTTCATACATATAACAACTTGTAAATAAGAGGAATAACATTATGAATTACCGACATATTATTGTACCTGTAGATGGTTCTGAGATTTCTTTGGCAGCAGCACGACAAGCGGCCCATATCGCTAAAGCTTTTGGTAGTAAACTTACAGCAATTAGTCTGGTTGCAGTGGACCCGTTTAGTGGTGTCGATTTCTATTACATCTCTCCTGTTGTAAAAGATTATTTTGTTGAAGCGCGTGCTAATGCAGAAAAAACACTTGCGAAAGTAAAAGCCCTATGCGCTGAAGAAGGTGTTGATATTGAAACACAAATTATTCAAGGTGAAATCTCATCTGATGGCATTCTTAAAGCTGTAGAAGAGTTGGGTTCAGACCTGATTGTTATTGGTTCACATGGTCGTAAAGGTTTCCAAAAACTTATTTTGGGTAGTTTTGCGCAAGATGTTCTAAACAGCACTAAAATCCAAGTTTTGGTGGTAAAAGAATAATTGCTGAGTCGACTAAAAGCCTAATCCATTGATTAGGCTTTTTATCATAAAAAATGCATAAGTTTTACACAGCTTAAAAACCGTTATACACTATTGTTCTCTTTCCCTCTATTTTGTGAGTCACGCCAATGAAGTAAGTCTTTTTTCTCATCAATTTTCTCTTTTTTGATGTGCAAAATAGACTATTCTTTAGTGACTTAGCGTCTTTATTTAAAGCTTTACACTCCTATTTTGTACATCCTGTATTTATGAGGTTCTTATGACTCAGCAGCAGGCATGTGTAATATCACAACTCACTTTGGAGTTTCCTTCAAAAGTGGTGTTTAAAGAATTGAATTTCTCACTTGAGCATCATCAAGTATCAGCCTTAATTGGCCGCAATGGTCAAGGTAAGTCTTTACTTATGCAATTGCTTCACAAGATTTCACCCACTACAGAAATGCATATAAGTGGTCAAATAAACTGGCAAACAAACCATGCATATTTATCTCAGCTCACTCGTCTCCAATCAGACACAATTGCAGAAGCTTTAGAGGTCAACCATCTTTACAACGCTTTTCAAAGAGTGGAACAAGGCGAAGCTGAATACGATGATTATGATTTGTTAGAAGGACATTGGGATCTTCCTAATATTTGGGAGGCTTTACTACGGTCTGCTCAGCTACCAACCGATTTAGACTTTCCTGTTAAGCAGCTAAGCGAAGGCCAAAAAACCAAGTTAGCCTTATCCGCATTATTTTTAAAAACTGATCATTACCTATTACTTGATGAGCCAAGCAACCATCTCGATCAAGAAGCTAGACAGTGGTTAATTGCTCAGTTAAAGAAACATCCAGTAGGCGCTCTTATTATTAGTCATGATCTGACTTTGTTAAATGAAGTCGACCATATTTATCACTTAAATGAGCATGGCCTACAGCACACTACAGGAAATTATGAAAAATTTTATGCGCAATATCAGTCCCAAATCGAGGCTTTAGAACAGTCAGTACATCAGCATCAACGTGAAGTTAAGCACATGAAGCAAAAGCAGCATGAAGTTTTAATGAAAGCCCAAAAACGTGAGCGTGCTGGCAACAAACTTCGTGACTCAAACTCGCAAGCTAAAATTTTGCTCGATTTTAAAAAAGAACAGGCTGGGCAAAGCCTAGGAGCAATTCATTCTCAACATCAGCGTCAAATCGATCAAAGCCAGCAAGACTTGAAGAGTAAAAAAGTACTTCTAGAAACTGTTAAGCCCCAACAATTTATATTCCCCTCTTTACACAAAAGAACAGGAGAAATTCTTAGAATTGATAACGTAAAACTCAACTATGGGACACAACAACCAATTCATCTCGCCTTAAAAGCTTGTCAAAAGATTCATTTGGTTGGCCGAAATGGTATTGGGAAATCAACTTTGCTGAAACAGATTGATCAATCTGCTGTAACTGCTACAGATGAAATTAAACTGTTTGTAAATTGCTTTTATCTCGACCAGAACTTCAGCTTTTTATTAGACCATCTCTCTGCTGTTGAAAACTTAAGAAATATTAACCCAAATATTTCTGAGTTAGAGTGGAGAAATTTATTAGGTCAGCTTCGGATTCGTGGTGATAAAAGCACATATCCCTTAGCTCAACTCAGTGGTGGTGAGAAGTTAAAAGTTGCTTTACTAGGTTTGAGCCATGCTCAGCCTATGCCTGAACTTTTACTACTTGATGAACCAGAAAACCACTTAGATATCGAGTCAAGAGAGTTATTTGCAAATGCTATTTCTAGTTATGAAGGTGCTGTGCTATTAGTTTCACATGATTTAAGTTTTGTTGAAAAATGCGGGATTGTTGATTCAATTTATTTAAATTAACACTACGCTATTTTTATGCCTATATAAAAGCTCTAACTATTAGAGCTTTTATATTAATCTTTTAATTATCATTTTATTTTTTATTATCTAATATTTGTAGATCTAGATTAAAAGAAACTGCTCTATTTCTTTGTGCGTTTTTTTTCATTTGATAAACTTGAACAATATAATCACCATCAACAGGTAGCGTTACTTCACCTGAAAAACCTACAGTCGAACCCACGAATAATGGCTTGTCTTTACCAGGCTTTTGACCTGGAGCAAAAATATTAATATAAGCTAAATTACCATAACTATTAATATTAAATTTTAAAATCTGTCCACTTTTTGCAAAAACTCGATATCTTACATCATCATAACCTTGAAACTTTCCGGTTAACGTAGTTTGAGAAGAACCTTTTAAAAAGCTTACTTTAGTCTCAACATTTTTAGCAACTACCGATAATGGTATAGATAAAATCAAACTAGATAATAATAAAATTTTAATGATTTTTTTCATTTTTAGTCCTCAAAATTATTTTTAAATTATTATAAGAAAGATAATTTTTATTAAATTTAACTTTATGTATAGATTTGATGAGTAGCGTTTGGATTTGTAAGTTATTTCATCGCTATTCAAAAGTGAGTATCATTAAACTTAACTTATCAGCCCTTTAAATTTTACAGTCGAAATTTATGATAATGGCCATAATGAGTCATTTTATCAAAGTGGCTTTAAGTACATGTCCTATAAAAACCGTATTTAATTCAATGCAAGTTATGGAAACCAACTGGCACATATAAAAGAAGATTCATATTTTTTTCTCTAGGGCTGTCTTATTAACGCAAGATGAGTTTGATCCCTAACAATAGCTAGGAATAGCAAGACACAGCAAAGCTATTTTAAAGCCCATCTAACGATAGGCTTTAAAATTTATAAAAATTAGGAGTCTTTATCCATTGAGTGTGGAGTCGTGGTTTTATCTTGCTGTTTAGTATCATTCTCACCTTGGCAAGCCGCCACAGAAAGCGAAACGATTGCTGCTAAACCTAGGGTAGCGATAATTTTAGTCATATCTCACCTCATACAGTTTTAATTGATTAGCTTATAAATACTGGCTATCAATATTACGATCAGCATAGATTTATAGACTTTTTTGTAGTGTTCACAAAGAAATGTAAAATGAAAAAGTATCCCAAAGATTTTAGTTTATTGAATTCATCTTCAGGATACTGCTTCAAATGATTAAAAAATTAAAATCTGTAGCCCACCCCTAAATATGTAATGATCGGATCAATATCAACTTTAGTTGACCCATGAATTAAGCGAGCGCCCGTATTTTGGTTAATGACATCAATTTGTGTTCGATTATTTAGTTTTGCATAAGATACTGAGGCAACTGTATACCAAGAATCATTAAAATCATAAGTAAAACCAGCAGTAAATATAGGCGCAATCGCATCATCTGCATCTACTTTAACCACCATATTTCCACTAGACTCTTTACGATCCAAGGCAGCCCCAGCCTTACCATCTAATACATTTTGAATCATATGACCTGCAGAGATCAGGTCAGAACGAATTTCGTCATTTAGCTTAATATCATTAAAATGAGCATACATTAAACCCACACCTAAATAAGGTCTAAACTTGTTCACCCCACTCTTCCCAAATTGATATTGTGCTTCAATTGCAGGGGTCCAGGCACGAACACTAGCTGCTTTAGGTTTATTGCCTAAATTGGTAATCGGGACTGCTTGACCTAAGGTAATGCCGTTCGGAAAAAGAATTTTAACTAATTCATGTGGTGACAACGCGACACCGCTTAATGGTGCCAAGATTTCACCTTGACCTTTAATATCGACTTTAGGGGGAATGCCTCCAATAAATTGTAAAGACACATTGTCATTGAGGTAATAGTTAAACATAAGCCCTAATGTGTCTGTGTCATCTACTTCAAGGCCGGCATCATTTTGATGCCACTGCTCTAACCCTTGAATCGTTGCCTCACCTGCTACCTCAGGTTTTATATTGCCTTCTTCATCAAGTAAGAGCCCTTTTAAAAAGTCATCATTTAAAGCGAGTTCAAGAAACTCTTTTTGATTAAAAGGTTCACCGCCTACATCTACCTCTGTAGCATTAGGATCAACGGAGTTTAAGAAACTGGTCGGCGAAATGCTTCCAACTTTAGCAACTGTTCCATTTTTAACACTTGTATTGATATTAAATGGATTAGCTTTACCTTGAGGCATTACATGTAACCAACCTGCCGAGACAGAAAACCGTTTTACTCCCTCTGCATAACTCATATTTGCAAATATCAATAATGAGCTGGCTATTACTATTTTCGATAATTTTATTTTCATTTTTATTCCATCCTAGAAATGCATATTGCTAACTCTGCAATATGTTCTTGGAATATAGCCAAGTTATATTTTTTATCAATTAGTATAATTTTTAAGCAAATAAATTTAAGTTAAATCCATCACATTTTCATATATAAATTCATGACTTAGTTATCTTAATTAGCAGACGAACGGTAAAATTTTAGTTAAAAATAATTTTATCAAATGGTAAAAAATAGAGGTGAAAACCAGTACTCTTTTGATACTTAGCTCTTTTTAGAATTATAAAAAAGCACCCTTAGGTGCTTTAAAAAAATAACTTCATTAAAACTTATATTGTAGTGTTAGTGCCGCATTTCGAGGGGCACCTAAAGTAATTTGGCCATATGCCGGGAAAACACCGTAATATTTTTTATCAAATACGTTGTTAATATTAAGCTGAGCCGAAAAATCTTTTGTAATTTGATAACGAGCCATAAGGTTTACAAGTGCATAATCTCCTTGCTCAACTTTCTCAATAACTTTCTTCGGATTCTTAGCATTAACATAAGTACTGCTTTGCCAATTTACCCCGCCACCCACGGTTATGTTTTCTAATTTGCCCGGTAATTTATAGGTGGTAAATGTCTGAATCATCTTACGAGGAAGTTGGGTATTAACATCGGCATCATTTGCATCTTTGGCAGAGAACTGGCTATAACCTGTTGTAATATTCCAGTCTGGTGTGATTTGTCCACTTACTTCAAATTCAAAACCTTCACTCGTCGCACCTTTTGCTGCCCGATAATAGGTTTCTTTTACCCCGTTACGAGTAACTTGTCCTGCTTCCTGAGCTAAATTGTCTTGCTTAATATGATAAAGCGCTAAAGTACCATTCAAACGTCCATCAAACCATGCAGATTTTAAGCCTACTTCAGTACTGTTTCCTTCAACCGGGTCTAAATAGTTTCCATCAAAGTCTTTATTGTCTTGAGGCTGAAAAATACTGGTATAACTTGCATATGCAGTATAGACATCATTGAAATCATAGATAATACCTGCATAAGGAATAAATTCGTGGTCATATTTTATGGATGAACTACGACCATATATATTCTTTTCATAATTTGTAAAACGTCCCCCTAAAATAAATTTTAGAGGCTCAATCGGATTTAAATAAGTCGCAGCGAATAGTGCATTTTGTTCAATATTATATTTCTCATTGAGTGTAGGTGCATTCCATACTGGTTCAGGCATACTGCCGTTCCATTCAAAGAAATTGCCAATATCCATTTTTGTACCAGTTGAACGAGCATATGCTGTAAAGTCCTGATTGGAATATTGATAACCCAAAACAACCTTTTGCTCTAAGCCCCACAAATCAAAACTACCATTGAGCTGCAAAGAAGCATTATCTTGCTCTACCTCAAGGTCATACGCTGATGCATAAGGAGACAGCCCTAGACCAGTATTTTTATCTACACTACCTGAAACATATAAAAGTTTAGAATTAGCATCACGCTTACCATGAGAATAAGACAGTTTAGCTGACCAGTTATCATTAAATTTATGAGTTAAATCTGCAAATAGGTTGGTATATTTAACATTCCAGCGTGTCCAGTCAGCACTTGTAGTGGTATTTTTAGACCAGTTCGTTTTTGTGCCATCACTAAACCAGACAGGTAAACCTCCCCACATTGGTCCACGCGGATCATCTTCCTGATAAGTTACCCCACCCGATAAAAGGGTATTTTCAAATAAATCTGCTTCAGCACTTAACAGTAAAGTTAGCTTTTCTTTAGACAACAAGTCGGTATAGCTGTCGCCTTGTTCATATTGGGCCACTGCTCGTCCACGTACTGTCCCTGATTGATTAAGGGAGTTGGCAATATCACCCATAACACGGTAATTATCCCAACTCCCTGCACTCACTTCTACGTTAGCAGTTGGCTCTGTACTCGTAGCACGCTTACGAACCATATTAATCGCAGCAGATGGATTTCCAGCACCAAATGTAAGACCTGTTGCCCCTCGAACTACATCAATATGATCATATAAGGCCATACTTGAGAAAATTTCACCTGAAGACCAAGGCAAGCTATATGTGGTGGGAATACCATCAATAATATAGTTATCTACTACAAAACCACGTGAATAGATTCCACCTCGGTTGGTTTCATAACGGTTAACACTTACCCCTGTAACATTTTCGGCGACCTCAACCAAAGTTGACAATTGCTGGTCTTGTAAACGCTGTTGAGTAATGACAGAAACAGATTGTGGAACCTCACGAACGGATAAACCCAGTGGAACCGCTGTTTCTGTTTTCCCTGCTATATAACTTTTTTCATTTTCTTCGCCACTTCCAGCTTTTACTTTAATGGTAGGAAGAGTTCCATATTCCGAAGTCTGCTGATCAGTCTCTGCATGCACTGAAATTGTGCTCATTGCTATAGCAAGTGCTAATGCATTAATTTGAAAGTGTTTCGTAGTCCTTTGCATAATCTTTAAGTAGCTTTAAAAAAATTACATGAATAATACAAAGAATAATTATCATTTGATACTGATTATCAATATTACTTTCATTTATTTTATTTATGGCCTATACAAGTTTTTATGATTGAAATTTATTCCTAACTAAGCCGATTGATGCTAAAAATAAAGAATTCGATGATAAAAACAGGTCAAACTTAAAATGAATATTTTTATTCGCGATGAGCGAGAAGAAGATATTAAAGAAATTGAAGAATTGACTAAAGCGGCATTTCTAAATGCTGAACATACGAGCCATACTGAACACTTTATTGTTAATAGTTTAAGAAAGCATAAACAACTTACAGTGTCTTTAGTTGCGGTTGAAGATAATACTATTGTTGGGCATGTGGCAATTTCACCAGTGCAAATTTCATCAGGTGAAAAGAATTGGTATGGCTTAGGACCTATTTCTGTCGTGCCGAATAAGCAAGGACAAGGCATTGGATCATTGCTTATGAATAGCTCTTTAGAAAAATTAAAAAAATCAGGCGCAAAAGGTTGTGTTTTATTAGGTGATCCAAAGTATTACAGTCGCTTTGGTTTTAAGGTATACCCTGACCTAAAACTATCTGGTGTGCCCCCTGAATACTTCCAAGCCTTAAGTTTTCAAAATTATGTTCCTAAAGGTGATGTAAGCTACCATGAAGCATTTAATGCCCAAGAATAGTTTAGAATTTTCTTTATTAAAAATAGATTTTATTAATTATAAGAAATACAAAAGTCTAATTTATCAATTGTTTGCTTAAAGCAGGTCCACGAATCTTTTTCCGGTTTTTCAATAATTTTTTTTGTTTTTAAATCACGATAATAAATAGTCGCATCTTTTAAATTCGACAAATTACTTCCTACAGAAACACATGAATCGTTATTTGAACAAATATTTGATTCTTTAATAAAAACTTTTGTATTAGCAAAAGTTAATCTTTCAAAGTTAGATGTCGAGTTATTTGTAGAAGAAAGTAAGCAAGGCTCAGTAATATTTCTACCATTCACTACAAAACAACTTTTACTGACTTCGAATGGCACTTGAGCAAAGGAGCTTGTAGCATAAGCTAATAGAAATAATATAATAAGGCGCTTCATGTTCTTTCTCTCTATATAATCAACATCTAGTCTAAAACTGCCTATAAATATTTAGACTATATTTTCAGTTAGCTATTTATAATACCTGTATTAAGATAAGTTAAATATTTACTATTCGATAAATTTTACAAAATATTAAAGTATTAGCTTATAGGCTACCTAACAATCGCAAAGTTATTTATTAAGCACTTTCCAATCTGTTCCAATTTGGGCCAAAGCTGGTAGCTCATCACTATTAAAAACATTGTAATTAGCATCTACAGCGAATCGATAGAGTGGTATTGAATCTGCCTCTGTTTTCTTAAAAAAACTAAAATCTTCAGTGATATGTATTAAGTCTTCTGCCCTATTATCTATTCCCAATTTGTTTCCACTGGCACCTGACGGTATATGTATATAACTTTCACAAGTTAATTCGACTATATTTCCATCTAGATCTTGATATGAACATTTCATGTTTAAACCCTTCCGTAATTTTTATAGATGTGTAGAAAAACTTAACATGCTATGCAGATAAGTTATGGAATTTTTTATGATGTAATTGTTTAAGTATGTATATGGCAAAAGAAAACCGCCCCAGAAGGCGGTTGCTGAAATTTTCCAGCGATTATAAAAGTGCGGTGGACACACACTTTTATATGGTTTTAAACCAGATTTATTTTTTTATTATTTTTCTGATATTCTTCAGAATTAAAATAATTCACAATCATCTTTGCATTTTCTTCCGATACTGATTTTTTATTTTCAACTATCGTCTGAGCTTCTTTTTTTACGTTAAAGTCGGCTGGCACAATACTTGAAAGTGGTGGTAATTTTGGCTGCCCGCCAACCGTGATTCTTTCAATAAAGCTCGCTAGCCACATAATATATTCACCCTTATTCTTATATTTAGGCATTAAACTCATGTCGAGTTTAATCGTGCATTCACTTAAAGGTTTACTTAGGCATTCTTCAAAATCGATAAAATTGTATTTGAGTTTACAGGGAGTTCCCTTTATCTCTTTACGAATAATACTGACCAAGTTATTTAGTTGTTCGATCAGGTTATCTGAAAACAATTTATCTTCTTCTAGTTTTTTATAAACCTTCTCGGCAATTATTAGAAATTTTGGCATATTTCCTTCCCTCTTATATTGACCATCGCGATTGATCAGACTTTTAGGGAAGTATGATGAATATATTATTGCAATATGTAAGTGTTGAAATACCAAATGTAATCTATAAGAGTGTTCTGAAACTGACTTCCATAACGAACCACAGCAATGAATAAAAATGTAAAATCCATCACATTTTCAATCCGAAAAATTTTTATAGTTGGTAATAATTTTCTAAAAAAATTATGCTCATCAATAATATTATTTGACCGGTATTTTTTGTTTTTTTGAGTAAAAAATAGAATATAGAAATATTTGAATTATTTTTATTTTACTGCCTTGCTGAATAACCAAGTTGCCTAGTCGAGGGGCTAGAACGTTAACCGTGTCTTCAGCAAGGTCTTTTATGATTATGTTTTAGTTTGTTGCTGCTCACGCACCGCTTAAAGCTGCTTCAAACATTTCAATAATTGCTTTGGCTCCTTCTGCCTTTTGCCTTGCGTCCTGATCGTCAAAGATAACCGTTTCGTCATTTAGTTCACTCACATATCGCCGGGCTTCGTCTAGAGCTCTCCTTATTTTTTGTACTTTATGTTTGTTTACGTCTTTGGCAATGGTTGGCGCATATCCTCCACGTTTAGCGTTTTTAAGTTGTCTAGCTCTGTTCTCAATTGCTGTAGCCATTCAAACACTCCAACTCACCTAACAAATTTTAGTAAAGCAACTTTATTGTTTGTTATTTTTAAACATTTAGTATTTTCTTTGTTCAAAGTGTCAAATTTGTTACTTAAGCCTTACTCCTGCAAGTTTTAAATTGAGTTTGCTTAAAATCTTTTAAGCTACAACTTGCGTGTAGCTTTTAAAATCAACTTATACAGCTATTTAATAATAATTTTCTAAGAATAGTTATAAATTAATGTATAAAATTATTAAAAAGATGCTATCTATTTGAAAATAAAATAGATAGCACGCTAACAGTTGTTTATTCTATTGTTAGTTTTTGAAAATCATGACCTGAAGGTGCCTGATACACTCTTAAGCCAAACTCAGGCAAAATCGCAATCAGATGATCAAAAATATCGGACTGAATTGCTTCATAAGAAACCCATGCGGTGGTATTGGTAAATGCATAGATTTCTAATGGTAGACCTTCACTCGTTGGTTGTAGTTGGCGAACAATAAGTGTTTGATTTTGAGCAATACCCTTATGCTGGCGCAAATAGAATTCAACATATGCTCTAAATGTTCCTATATTGGTTAAGCGTCTTTTGTTATAACGTGACTGACTACCTAAATGCTTATTAAATTCGTCAATCTCAGATTGCTTGGCATTGAGGTATTGATCTAGTAATAAGAAATCTTTGAGTTTTTGTTGCTCTTCTTCGGTCATGAAGTGCACGCTAGTTTGATCGATATAAAGAGAACGCTTCATACGGCGACAGCCCGCATTACTCATACCACGCCAGTTTTTAAAAGTGTCTGTCACTAGTTTATTGGTTGGAATCGTGGTGTATGTTTTATCAAAGTTTTGAACGGTCACAGTGTGCAATGAAATATCAATAACATCACCATCAGCATTGAGCGATGGCATTTCAATCCAGTCCCCAATACGAACCATGTCATAAGAGGCAATTTGTACACTCGCGACCAATGACAAAATTGTATTTTGGAAAACTAACATTAATACGGCTGCCATTGCACCGAAGCCAGCCAACAACGTAAATACATCCTTTTTCAGGAATGTACCCAAAATCATTAATCCGCAAACAACAAAAATAATGAGTTTAACGAGTTGCAAATAACCTTTAATCGGCTTGTTTCTAGATTTTGGATTACGCTGATAGATTAAATTAAATATATTTAATAATTCACTAATGGTGAGCGCAATCGTGAGGAAAATGAATGCTTGTGCGCCCATCTGTACCAAAGCAACCGCTTTTTCCGACAAATGCGGAACGGTAGTAATACCATTCATAATGACAATGGCCGGTACAATATTGGCAAATCGCTTAATGACACTATGCTGGGCAAAAACCGACTGGTTGAGTGACTTAATTTTAGTCACTAAATGACGTATTCCCCGAACAATAATTCGTTTAGCAATGAAATTTGCTAATGCAGCAAAAAGGATCAAAAGTGTGAGCGAAACTAGCATTTCTAGCCAAGGATAGTTGCTTAACTCAGCTTGAAGATCACGATAAAAATTAAAAAAATCCAAAACCTACACCTTAAAACTTTATTTTCAATAATTTTAAAGTGTTCATGTGTTATAGATTAAGGCTTGTTTACATATGTCGTCATAAATACAACAAGGAAGTAATATTCAATCGTAAAATTAGATAAAAGCTGATCACTACTATTCGACTAGACAATAAATAGATTAACAAGTATGGAATAGGTGGAAAGATATTGATCTCAAGTCACTGTTTCTCTTTGTACCTATATAAAAAAAGATTTTTATTCCTTAAGAATGCGACATATGAACAAGTTTTAAGACTTTTAAAATGTATTAAATTAATCAAAACTCTTAACTCTCTTAGAAGATCTTTTGTTATTTATGTTTATTTAAGAGCCACAAATACTTCTATTATATAGATTAATAATATTATTAATTAAAATCATTCTCATTTATAATTCGACGAATTTACAATCACTCTCAGGGCGAGAAAATGGGAAATAAGATAAAAAGTAATAAACTTTTTACTAGGAAGTCTGAAGCAAAAAATATCATTCCACTTCTATCACTTGGTGGAGCCATCTTTCTCTCAAATTCGGCCTTTGCAGCCTCGCCTTCTGAGACAACAGATGCTGAAAAAAAACCTGAAGCACTCCCTACAATTACAATCACCGCTTCACGTGCAGATGAACTTTCTACATCTGCCAAACAAGTGACCAAGCTAGATGAAAAACAAATTGAACTTTTAAGAAATGGTTCATCTGGAAATATTGCAACTGTTTTAGCTAAAGCCGTACCGGGCCTGTCTGACTCAAGCCGAACCATTACCGATTATGGTCAAACTTTACGGGGCCGTAATGCCCTCATCTTGGTCGATGGCGTTCCAATGAACCTGACACGCGACACATCAAGAGGTCTTTCAGCTATCGACCCTGAAAGTATTGCTAACATTGAAGTCATTCGCGGTAGTAACGCAATTTATGGCGGTGGCGCTTCTGGCGGTATTATTTCAATTACCACAAAAGCGGCTGGTGGAAAACCTACCGCCAAAACAGTCGTTGGGCTACAGACACCTTTAACAAATTTCCGTTCTAATGCTTTAAGTGGCGATATTCATCAATATTTCACAGGCAGCTTTAACGCTTTTGACTATGCACTCGACTTTGGTTACCAACGTATTGGTAGCCCATACGATGCAAGTGGCGACCGTGTTGCACCTGAACCAAGTCAAGGAGATTTATATGATTCTGACGGCTATAGCATCGGCGGTAAGCTTGGTTACCATATTGATGACAACCAATATCTACAATTCGCTGCAAACTACTATAATGCCGAGCAAGATTCAGATTATGCATCTGACCCAAGTGTGAAGAATGCCCCTGCCGGAACTGTACCAGCCAAAGCCATTAAAGGCTTAAAACTCAAAGACCAGACTAAAAACGAAAACCAGATCTACAATTTAACCTATAACCATAAAGACTTTTTTGGTAATAAAGTTGATGCTCAAATTTATTACCGTGACTTCTTTACCCGTTTTTCACCATTTGATGCACGTAAAAATCCGAATCGGGGTGGAAACGTAGACCAGATCTATCAAGAAAATAACATACTCGGTAGCCGTTTAACTGTTACCACACCGCTTGAGTTTTTAGGTGACACCTCACTGGTTTGGGGTGGTGACTTTAGCCGTGAAAAAAGCGAAATGCCTTTAGATACTTTCAATCCTGATATTTATGACCAATCTGGTGGCCTAGATTTTGTAAAAACTGGTAAGCTCATTTATTTACCTGAACTTACCACACAAAGTGTTGGTGGCTTTGTACAGTTAAAACATCGCTTTAATGACCAATGGTCGGCTGAAGCAGGTACACGCTATGAAGACAGCTATGCCCAAATTGATAGTTTTATTCCATTATCACAATTTGATCCTAAAACACAATCATATAAGCCAAACCCTTATGTATATCAAGGTGGGAAAGTAAAAGCTGATGCATGGTTATACAATGCTAATGTAACTTTCTCTCCAAATGACCAGCACTCGATTTATGCATCGTTTAACCAAGGTTTTCAATTACCCGATGTTGGTGTAATTATTCGTAATGCAGATAATACTGATAAGAAAAAAAATTATGAATTATCATCTTCATTTTTAGAACCTGTAAAAGTTGATAACTATGAGTTGGGCTGGAAAGGGAACTTCAATAACTTTTCATCAAGCTTAGCAGTCTTCCACTCTACTTCTGATCTAGGCGCTGTGCAGTCTTTCAGCAATGGTCTGGCACTTACTAGAACCAAAGAAAAAGTCACTGGTGTTGAAGCAACTTTTGACTATCTGGACGATGCCAATGTTTGGGGAACTGGTGGTAGCATTACGTGGATGAAAGGCCGTGAAAAACCGCAAAATGGTGCTGAGCAAGACATGACAGGCTTCCGTATTCCGCCATTAAAACTCACAGGTTATATTTCTTATAGCCCAACAGAAACTTGGACAAACCGTTTACAAGCCACTTACTTCGGTTCAGAAGATTACCGCCTAAACGGCAAGAATAGTTTTGGTCGCTACGATGTAAAATCTTATACAACAGCAGATTTAATCAGTAGCTTTGCACTTAATAAAAAAGACACTGTGACGATTGGTTTAGAGAATATGTTTAACCGCAAGTACTATCCTCTATATAGCCAATTATTAAGAACAAGCGATAATACCAGTCACTTAGTTGCAAATGGTGTGACATTAAAAGTGACTTATAGCCATAAGTGGTAATTGAGATTTTAGTTAGTAACTAACATTATAACAGCCCCATTATCGGGGCTTTTATTTTTAGTCTAGAACATCATTATTAAAAAATAATCTAATAATTTATCTCGTTCATCTATTCTATCTTTACTCAAAAGCTGGACCATTGCCCCATCAATCACAAACAAAAACATATAGGCGTCTTCGAGTGTAGCTGCGGCTTTAATGGTTAAAAGTAATTGATGTATTTGGGTCACCAACCAGTTTCTATAATCAACCACCACCTTGTAGGCAGTTGGATAAAACTTTTCAATTTCAAAAATGGCCTGTAAAGGTAAACGGTACAGCCCTTCGAGGTTGGCATGCAGAAAAAAGATTTTCTTGAGCTTATCAAATACCATAAGTTCACGGTATGAATAAATAATAGAAAATACTTCTTCTTTTAACCCGTCCTTTTGAAAGGTTAAGCACATTTCAATGAGTCTTTCTTTAGAGTGGAAATAGTTGTAAAAGGTGGCTTTGGTAATTTTGGACTCAGCAATAATTCGGTCGACACCAACCTTGTGAAATCCGTATTGTTTAAATAAATCTCTTGCTGTGTGAAGCACTCTAAGTGCTCTAAAGGAAGCTTCTAAATTTGGCATAGTTATACCGCTTAAAATAATTTTTTGTTGTATATAAAAGAGATAGACATGCCGTCACTCTTAAATTGAGTGCTAAATACAGGCATGCAAAAGCCGCACAATAAAGATGTGCTCGCCTATCTCGGGTTTATTGTTGCTATAATTTTTGAGTCGTAACGATTTTTAAGGTGCAAAAACCTAAAGTCGATTCAACCGCCTTATAGACTGTTTAAGTGGTATAGACAAAAAGACTTTGGCAAAAACCAATAAATGAGAAGAATTAGTACGCATTGCGGACTCCTTTGTTTTTTAAAAGAAATCCTACCAATCACTGCTAAATGATGGTGGCAGGACGAAAGAGGGTTAGCAGACTGGAAAACAAAGAAACCAGCACACCCGAAGGTGTCCCCCTTCCGCCCTACCATAGAGAAAAAGGGGGCGAACGAGTTCACGACACACAAAACTAGGTTCTGTCTATCGTCTTTGTTTAAATAGGGTCTGCTAAAACCCGCTAGCAATGTGGCTAGCAGGCAAAGGATAATCGGAGGGGTTTTAGGTGTCAATGTGATATTGGCTAGAAATAAAGCTTTAAGAACTCTATAAAATAACTTTACTTAAGATTTAGTCCTCCATTCTAGAATCTTTTATTTTTGAAATTTAAAAATATAAGTAAACTTAAAATGTACTCCGCTATATTAATTAAGACTTTGAATGCCGACTGATGCTTATTTTTCCTCCATAATACATAAAGAGGTGGATCAGGAAATTTGAACAACACTTATAAGTGATATTTTGCTCCCCAAATGATGTTATAAACATCAATATATGGAGTATTTTATGGCACGTAGACCAAGAAGAAATCATTCAAATGATTTTAAAGCTAAGGTAGCACTTGCTGCGATTAAAGCAGAAAAAACACTTGCTGAATTGAGTGCTGAATTTGATGTTCATCAAAACCAAATTATCGACTGGAAAAATCAACTGATTTCAGCTTCCTCGCAAGCTTTCGATCAATCAAAAGCTCCAACAGAACCACCCATCGATCTAAAAAAACTACATGCAAAAATCGGTGAGCAGGCATTAGAAATTGATTTTTTAGAAGGTGTGTTGAAGAAACTGGGCCGCTTCAACCACAAAAGTTAATCGATGACTCACTTCAGATTTCAGTATCTAAGCAAGCTCAGCTGCTGAAAGTCTCCCGTGGTTGTTATTACTATCGCCCAAAACCTGTGAGTGCATCAGATCTGAAGCTGATGCGGTGTATGGATGAGTTACATATGCAATACCCTTTTGCAGGTAGCCGTATGATGCGTGATTTGTTGAATCGTCAAGGACATCATATAGGACGACGTCATACACGTACTTTAATGAAGAAAATGGGCATTAATGCGTTATATTGCAAACCAAATTTAAGCCAGGCTAATCAAGCTCACCGCAAATATCCATATCTGCTCAAAGGATTGGCTATTCAGCGCAGTAATCAAGTGTGGTCTACGGATATAACGTATATCCCTATGGCAAAAGGCTTTGTTTATTTATGTGCTGTGATTGATTGGCATAGCCGCAAGGTACTTGCGCATAGAGTATCGATTAGTATGGAGGTTACATTTTGCATAGAAACATTAAATGAAGCTATTGAAAAATATGGTCGACCTGAAATATTTAATACAGACCAAGGCAGTCAGTTTACCAGTGATGCATTTATTGATGTATTGAAATCAAATGACATCCAAATCAGCATGGATGGTAAAGGTCGATGGGTTGATAATGTGATGGTTGAACGATTATGGCGGAGCGTTAAATATGAAGAGGTGTATCTCAAAGCCTACAGCAATGTTTTGGATGCGAAGAAGCAATTAAACGCATATTTTGAATTTTATAATTTGAAACGACCTCATTCGAGTCTGGACAAAATGACTCCAGATGAGTTTTACTATGACCAGCTACCACAACAAAATAAGGTAGCTTAACTAGAGCAGAGTATCACTTATAAATAAGCTTTTAGTTGTTCAAACATGTGGGACCACCTCT
>NZ_JAKTIJ010000011.1:0-11076 GCF_027855275.1 Acinetobacter sp. AOR12_HL
ATAATAACTAGATTATGTTACTTGCCTTAGTCATTGATAAATAAGCTAATTTCATTAATTTGGAATTAGCTTTTTTGTCAATGATGCTATGCTTTTGCCTGCACTTGCAGGCATTTAACATCAATCTTCATTATGCGAACTGGAGGGAGAGGAAAGGGCGGGCAGCGACTTGTCGCGCCTGACCTTTCTGAATATTTTTTGGTGTCTGAGGGTAAAAAAGTCCACCTTCTCTAGTGTGGACTTAACTGCGGAATTTTGCACTTTTTCTGATTCTAGTGTGGACTTAACTCCCGAATTTGGGAGTTTTTTCTTATTTTGGTATGTGTAACTTACCGCTGTTACTAATCTCTACAAGATCTAGTCCGTTTTCTATTAGAATGTGAACTAACTCACTATCTCGAATAGGTTGTTGACCTTTAGCAATTAAAACTTTGTTAAGTTCGACAGCTTTCTTTCTAAGCTCTTCTTGCTCTTTGTCGTTAAGCCTAACGCTTTGTACCATTCCCAATTTTCCCAAATTTTAGAATGTAGAAAATGATACATGTATTTTTGCATGCATGTATTGTGCATGCGTGTATCACTGTGGTAAATTCTTCGCATTGCATTTATGCATGCATGTTTACATGGTGGGGAAATGTTAGACAAAATCGTGATGCACATACCAGTTGATGCTTCGCTAGTCGATATTGATAGCGAAGGTCGGTACTGTGTATTTGGTTTTGATTTACTGGACCTTGGGTTAAGAGTTGGCTCTTATGATGTATACAAAGACGAAGATGGGAACGTTAAACATCAAGTTCTAAATCATGCATATTCTAAACTTCCGACTTCTTACACGAAGATGGCTTTTAAGTTTTTCCATGAAGGTCGTACTTATCCTTATGTTGAGCTTAAAGCTAGTCCTGCGAAGATTCTTCAAGGACATAATGTGTATGGAACGGATTGGATAGAGCAGGGTGCGCTTGAAATGCTCGGCTATTTAGCTGAATCGCATCCTACACTTTACGGTATGTTGGCCATTGGTGAGACGGAAGTTAAACAGTTAGATGCAACTTATTCAGCACGCTTACGTGATGATAACCAAGTTGCTGATGCTATTGACTTTTTACGCAATGTAACTACTCAACATATCCGTAAATCGACTAAGCAAGTTACCTATAAGAATACTAACTATTATGGTTCTGAACGTTGTAAACGTTTTGCCCGTAAAGTTTACGGTAAATCTGCTGAATTTCAGTCTCAACTTGAAGAGCAAATTAAGCTTGCTAAGGCAAATGATAAATGTGCTCAACGTGTTGTAGCTGTTATGTCAGATCCAGATTTACAGCAGTGGGTTAAAGGTCTCTTGCGATTTGAAACAGGCATTAAAGCCTACGTTATGAAAGAACTCGGTATTCCGACTAATTTATTTGAACTTATTCGTTATCAACGCTCTAACCCTAATTTTTTACGTGATATCTGGATTAAAGCAAACGCTCAGTTATTTAAAGCCCTAGAGGGTACAGCCATGAAAGCTACTGACCACGATACTGTATTTAAAAATCTCTGTAATGTTTTTGGAACTGTGACACCTAAAGGCCGTCAAAGTTTTACTAAGGCTCGTAATGTCTTCAATTTTTACTGCGCATTAGAAATGAATGGTTATGAGGTTATGAAGACACGTTATGGTGAGCGTCAGTATTACCAATATATGGCTGATTTAATTGCTGCGGGTTACTCAAAAGCATTCTTGCAGAATCTACATGTTGAGTCTAAATCCAACATTATTCCATTTCTTAAACTTGTCGAAATTAATTTCGAAAATCAAGTACCTAGCAACTTTGTTGAACCAATTTCTACTTTTAATCAGCGTGAATTACGCATCGCATAAGGATCATATTTATGTCTCAAATTATTTTCAAAGCAAAGCTACTTAACGTTGATTTAACTACAAATGAGAAAGGATTAAACATGCGTTTAATCTTTGAATCACAACGCTATGACAAAGGTCTCGATCAGTGGGTTCCATGTTCACAGAACGTTAAAGTTGTTGAAGATCATCACCACATGAAAGATTTTTATTTGTCGTACAAAGGTCGTGAAATCTATTTACCAATCGAAATGACAGCGATGGACCGCAACATTTTTTATAAGACTACTGGTGACGGTAAGCCGTTGCAGGTTGAGGAAAAGAAAGCGACTGATATAAAAGCTTAATAGTATCAAAGGCTTACATATATAACATGACGTATAATGTATATTATGTTAAATAAAAGATTTGGAAACCTACCATATATAAGGCTTTGCTTACTCTGTGTTGTTGCTCTAGCTACATTTGACCTTTACTGTAATCCACCACAAATTGATTAGGTATAAGTTCACCCCTAGACATGCAGCAAAACTTTATTTAATTTAATTCATAACAAATTTAAGAAATTCTCTATTACTTGTTTGGGTCAACCTTAACCCTATTAATCTAATTTAATCTGTTAGCAAAATCTGACAACATGAACTTTATACAATGTGTTTATTCATAAAACTTGTTCTTCAGTGCCCTTATTGCTTATTGATATATGGAAAAGGCTTATAAGTTAAATATTTAAACTATTTTCTTAAGAAACATATACATCCTTCTCATCAATTTTACCTTATCTTTACGCTAAATCTTTGATTTCAAGTGATCACACATGACTAAAAGAACAATAAATATTTATGGTGCCAGACAAAATAACCTTAAAAATATTTCATTGAAGATTCCTAAACATAAAATCGTTGTCTTTACTGGAGTCTCTGGTTCAGGTAAATCTTCTTTAGTTTTCGAGACTATTGGCGCAGAAGCTCAAAGACAAATTAATGAAACTCAAGATAGTTTTGTACGTAATCGCTTGCAACATTTTGGTGTTACTGACGTTGATAAAATTGAAAATTTAAATGTACCTGTGATTATTAATCAAAAACCTTTAACGGGCAATATTCGCTCAACTGTTGCAACAATTACAGATATTTATGCCAATCTTCGCTTGTTATTTTCACGTATGGGTGAGCCGTTTGTTGGATATTCCAATGTCTTTTCTTTTAATCACCCAAATGGCATGTGTCCACAATGCGAAGGTATTGGAATCGAGCAAACAATTGATATTTACAAAATATTAGATTTAGATAAATCCTTAAATGAAGAAGGTGCTATAGACTTCCCTACTTATCAACCTACAGCATGGCGTTGGACGCGATATGCAGATTCAGGTTACTTTGATTTAGATAAAAAATTAAAAGATTATAGTGAAAAAGAATGGGACTTATTTTTGTATGCTCCTCAGCACAAGCCTTTAAACCCGACAAGTAAATGGAGAAAAACCGCACTTTATGAAGGACTAATTCCCATATTTGAGCGTAACTTTTTAAAAGGTGAAGCACAGGAAAGAAATCGTTATAGAAATAAACTTGAGCGAATTATTACAATCAAAGAATGCTCCTTATGTAAGGGACAACGGCTAAATCAAAAATCCTTATCTTGTAAGATTAACGGTAAAAATATTGCGGAATGTACGGCCCTATCCGTATCAAGGCTTTTAGAGTTTCTCGAATCGATAAAAAGTGAAAAATTTGAAACCGTTTTGCACGAAATAAAAAATAAACTCAATAACTTAAATCTCGTTGGACTCAGCTATTTAAACCTTAACCGTGTCAGCAATACATTGTCGGGAGGAGAATCACAACGAATTAAAATGGTTAAACATTTGGGTAATAGTCTGGTTGACCTACTCTATATTTTTGATGAACCAAGTATTGGCCTGCACCCCAAAGATTTAGATAATATTATTAAAATTATTCAAAAAATTAGAGATAAGGGAAATAGTGTTTTATTGGTTGAGCATGATCCTGATCTTATTAGGACAGCTGATCATGTCGTTGATATGGGGCCTCTTTCTGGTATCAACGGCGGTGAAATTATTTACCAAGGAACTTTTGAAGAATTAAAAAATTCATCAGGTTTAACAGGTGCGTTTTTTAGAAGGCCAAATACCTATAAGAAAGAACCACGTATGGGCAATGAATGGATTTCAATTAAAAATGCTCATTTATTCAATTTAAAAAATATTGATGTCGACATTCCTAAGAACTGTCTAACCGTTATTACAGGAGTCGCTGGTTCAGGAAAAAGCACATTAATAAGTAAAGTATTACCACAACAATATCCTGAAACAAAAGTTGTTGATCAATCTGCAATTACTGCAAGTATTCGCTCAAATTTATTGACCTATCTTGACCTTCTTGATCCGATTCGTCAGCTATTTGCAAAAACAAATAAAGTAAGTGCCAAGCTCTTTAGTTTTAATAGTGAAGGTGCTTGCCCTCAATGTAAAGGATCTGGTATCGAAAGGGTTGAACTTGCATTTTTAGATGATATTGAAATGACATGTGATGTTTGTCATGGTTCTGGATATGCACCTGAAGTTTTAAAATATCTTTATAAAGATAAAAATATTGCTGAAATTTTAAAAATGACGGTTGCAGAAGCAAGCAACTTTTTTGAAGATCGAATTTTACAGCAACAATTTAATTCTTTGATGAGTTTGGGGCTAGACTACATTGCAATTGGCCAACGCTTAAATACATTTTCGGGTGGTGAGCGTCAAAGGTTAAAACTCACAAAACAAATTAATGAAACAGATAATATTTTTGTATTGGATGAACCGAGTACAGGACTACACCCTTCTGATACTGAAAAACTAATTAGTTTATTAAATAACTTAGTTGAGAAAGGCAACACAATCATTGTGATTGAACACAACTTAGACATCATAAGTCAAGCAGACTGGATTGTTGATATTGGTCCTTTGGCGGGTGACAAAGGTGGTGAATTGGTATTCTCAGGAACTGTTAGCGGTTTACTTTCAGCAGAAAAATCTTTAACAGGTTATTATTTGAAAAAATATTTAGAGCTGTAAAAAATATAGGCTAGTCTGACTTTTTATATAAATTTAAAACCCAAAAGACCACAAATGGCTGACATTTATTAGTTAGTAATATTCTCTCATTCAGATCAGTAAAAATGCATCAGAGGAAATTTAGTATTCCCTCTGATGCATTGAATTTAGGAAGAGATTTTTTTCTTAGAGGAAAATAGCTTTTCTACTGCACCCAGAATGAAAATAAAGAATACGGGAACAAAGAAAATAGCCAGAATGGTGGCTGAAATCATGCCACCAAAAACCCCTGTGCCTAAAGCATGTTGAGTTTCTGAACTTGCACCTGAGGCAATCACCAAAGGAATTACACCACACGTAAATGCAAGTGATGTCATCAGAATTGGCCGTAAGCGAAGTTTGGCTGCGGCAACAGTGGCTTCAATCAAACTCATGCCTTCTTCTTTCAGCATTTTCGCAAATTCAACAATCAAAATTGCATTCTTTGCCGATAGACCAATAATGGTAATTAGCCCGATTTTGAAGAACACATCATTCATTAACCCTCTAGACATAATGGCAATGATTGCTCCAAAAATACCGAGTGGCACAACCAGCATCACAGAAAGTGGAATTGCCCAGCTTTCATAGAGTGCAGCCAAGACAAGGAAAACCACTAACATGGATAAACCAAGTAAAAAGGCCATTTGTGATTCAGACTGCTTTTCCTGTAAGGAAATACCTGTCCACTCGTAGCCAATACCTTTCGGTAATTTCGCAATCAGTTGTTCCATTTCACGCATTGCTTCACCCGATGACGTATCGAAGTTAGGAATACCAGCAATACTCAAAGATGGTCGTCCGTTATAACGATTATATTGTTGTGGTGCCTTATTCCATTGTGGCGTTACAACTTCTGATAACGAGACTAATTGACCGCTTGAACCCATGACCTTCAGATTCAATATATCTTTCAATTGCATACGTGATTTAGCCTCAACTTGTACAATGACTTGTTGCATACGTCCTTGATTAGGGAAGTCATTGATATACATTGAACCCATTGATGTAGAAATGATGTCTGAAACATCAGAAAACTTAACACCAAGTGCACTAAGCTTTTCACGGTCAATTTTTAAAGAAATATTGTCACCTTGTGGCAACCCTTCATTCCAAACCATATAGAACTTTTTATTCTTGGCTGCCATTGCCATAAGTTCATCTTGAGCAGCCAGTAAAGCAGGCATACCTAAGTTAGCGCGGTCTTGTAAACGTAAACTGAAACCTGAAAAAGTACCTAACTCATCAATAGCGGGTGGTAATACGGCCATGGTCTCACCTTCCGTACTGTTCGCCATAGAAGTATTAACGGCGCTTGTCATCTTAGATGCAGAGCTAGTCCGCTCTTTGAAATCTTTAAGTGTCGTAAAAGCCACAGCTACGTTTTGTCCTGCGCCACTAAAACCCCATCCCAAAATGGTGGTATTACTTTTTACATCGGGGTTGTCTTTCAAATTATTTTCAAATTGATTGACTACGTTCCGAGTACGCTCTGCAGTTGCATCTGAAGGTAGTTGGAATGAAGTCATGAACCAGCCTTGATCTTCCTCTGGCATAAATGCTGTTGGCCAATATTTCATTCCGGCAAAGGTAATACCGGTAATTACTAAAAAGATCACCATCATTGGAACTGTATGTTTGATGATTTTAAGCAGCATCAATTCATACTTTTTAGTGACTTTATCGAAACTACGGTCAAACCATGCAAAGAAGCCCTTTTTTTGATGATGCCCATCGATTGGCTTTAAGATCGTGGCACAAAGTGCCGGTGTTAAAATGAGTGCCAATAGCGCTGAAAATAAAATAGATACCGACATGGTCAAGGTAAACTGTTTATAGATTACCCCTACAGAACCACTCGCAAATGCCATAGGTAAAAATACTGCCGCCAATACCAGCGTAATACCAATAATCGGGCTGGTAATCTCTTTCATTGCTTTAGAGGTTGCATCTTTAGGCGATAATCCTTCTGTCGCCATAATCCTTTCTACGTTTTCAACCACGACAATGGCATCGTCGACAATAATCCCGATGGCAAGTACCATACCGAACATGGTGAGTACGTTAATTGAAAAGCCGGCAAGCAACATCACGGTAAAAGTACCGAGTAAGGCAATAGGGGCCACAATCGCTGGAATAAGCGTATAGCGGACATTATGTAAAAACAGATACATCACAATGAAAACCAGAACCATGGCTTCAAGTAATGTATGAATTACCTTTTCAATTGAAATTTTGACAAATGGCGCGGTGTCGTAAGGAATACTAAACTCCATGCCTTCCGGTAAATTTAACTTCAATTCTTCAATTTTTGATCGAACACCTTCGGCAGTTTTCACGGCGTTAGCACCCGGGCTTAACTGAATTGCTGCCGCGGTAGCAGGCTTACCATTTTCCAAAATGGCAAAGTTATATGCCTGTGAGCCTATTTCTACATTGGCAACATCAGATAACTTAATTACGCTACCGTTAGTTTTACTTTTTAAGCTGATATTTTTAAATTGCTCGAGACTAGACAATTGCCCTTGAGCAGACAATGGAATAGTAATGAGCTGGCCTTTTTCAGCTGGTAAATCACCAAGTCGGCCGGGTGCAATTTCGACATTATTTTCACGAATGGCATTATTCACATCGCTAATCGATAAACCGTAAGAAACAAGCTTATTCGGGTCGACCCAAATACGCATAGCTTTCTCTGCACCGAAAGATTGAACCTTCCCTACACCTTCGACACGTTTTAGCTCTTCTACAACATTTCGAACCAAATAATCACTCAAATCAACTTCGGAATATTGATTATTTGGAGAGTTAATCCCGACCAGCATTAAAAATCCGGACGATGAAGCCTCAACCTGTAAACCTTGCTGACGTACGACTTGCGGTAAGCGAGCTTCTACAGCCTTGATTTTATTTTGAACGTCGACCTGAGCCATTTCCACATCTGTGCCCGGTTTAAACGTAGCGGTAATCTCTGCTGTACCGGAGGTATCTGTTGTCGCACTATAGTAGAGTAGATTTTTTACACCCGATAATTCGCGCTCAATTAAGGTTACAACGCTATCGTTAATGGTTTTAGCTGTAGCACCAGGATAAGTCGCACTAATATTCACCTGTGGCGGGGCCACACTTGGAAAACGTGCAATTGGCAGTTTAGGAATACTCAGCAATCCAAATATAATAATGAAGATCGCGATAACCCAAGCAAAAACGGGACGACGAATAAAAAATTGTGACATCATGGTTGCGCCCCCTCAGCTATAGAAGTTTTGGTTTCTACACTTGAAGCATGATTTGCGACGGTTGGTGCTTTCCATGCTGCCAATGCCAATTTTTGATTTGGCTTAATACGCTCAATACCTTCAACAACGACTTTGTCACCGACTTTCAAGCCTTTGTTAGCGATATAGAACTGCTCATATTGCTGTCCAATTTCGATAGGACGAATTTCCGCTGCCCCTTGGGCATTGATGACATATACTTGAGGCTCGCCACTGATATTACGTTGGATCGCTTGCGCCGGAACCAATAGCGCTTGAGGAATAGAAGCACGATCAATATTGACACGCACATACATGCCCGGAAGTAATTTTCGTTCAGTGTTATTAACTTCAATACGGAATGTGACATCGCCCGTTTCCGGGTCAACATTAATATCTTCAAACAACATTTTTGCTGTGACGTTATAAGGTTGCCCGTGACTATTGGTAATACGAACGGTTTTGTCACTATTTGCTGATAATTCACCACTTTGTAGCGCAGCTTGTAAGCGCTCATACTCACTAACTGATTGCTTTACATCAACATAGACTTTATCAATCTGTTGAATGGTTGCCATCGTATTGGTATCGCCCTGACCGACCAATGCACCTTCAGTGACAAAAGATTGCCCAATACGCCCAGAAATAGGCGCTCGAACTGTTGCATATTGCAGATTCAAGTTTTGTCTGGCCAGCAATGCTTTCATTTGAGCGACATCGGCTAGAGCCTGACGATACTGAGCTTGAGCATTACTTACTTCTTGCTTACTAATTGCATTACTTGGTAATAGCTGCTCATAACGTTCTAACTGAACTTTGAGTCTTGCCACCTCAGCTTCAGCTTTATTGAGAGAAGCTCTATTGCTATTTACATCAGCCTCAAAAGTCTCGGAATTAATTTTATATAAGGCTTGCCCTGCTCTAACTTCACTACCTTGTTTAAATAGAACCTTTTCAATGATACCTCCGACTTGCGGACGGATTTCCGCCGTACGGAACGCATGTACTCGTGCAGGAAGATTTTCACTAAAATTTACCGATTGCGGTTGAATGCTTAATACACTGACTTTAGCCGGTGGTGGCTCAGCTTGAGCGACTTCTTTTGAATCACACCCCTGTAATATCAGCCCAATAGATAAAAATAAAGGAAGTAAAAGATGCTTTTGCATACTGTCCAAACCTAGTGAGTTTTTGATGTTCGTATTATTTTTGATGAGTGTGTAGGGATAATCACTAAAGTGTGGAGTAAGTGTGGAGAAATACCGATAATTTAGCGTATGATGAGTTTAAGCACTTTCTATAGCCAGATTTTCTATGTTTGATCATTCTTTTTCTTTTGATTGCCAAGATAAAATTATTCTTGTGGTAGAAGATGACTACGATATTGGCGACATTATTGAAAATTATTTAAAACGTGAAGGCATGAGTGTTATTCGGGCCATGAATGGAAAGCAAGCGATTGAATTGCACGCTAGCCAGCCCATCGATTTAATCTTACTTGATATTAAATTACCCGAATTAAACGGTTGGGAAGTATTAAATAAAATACGCCAAAAAGCTCAGACTCCCGTGATCATGTTGACGGCGCTAGAGAGGTGGTCCCACATGTTTGAACAACTAAAAGCTTATTTATAAGTGATACTCTGCTCTAGTTAAGCTACCTTATTTTGTTGTGGTAGCTGGTCATAGTAAAACTCATCTGGAGTCATTTTGTCCAGACTCGAATGAGGTCGTTTCAAATTATAAAATTCAAAATATGCGTTTAATTGCTTCTTCGCATCCAAAACATTGCTGTAGGCTTTGAGATACACCTCTTCATATTTAACGCTCCGCCATAATCGTTCAACCATCACATTATCAACCCATCGACCTTTACCATCCATGCTGATTTGGATGTCATTTGATTTCAATACATCAATAAATGCATCACTGGTAAACTGACTGCCTTGGTCTGTATTAAATATTTCAGGTCGACCATATTTTTCAATAGCTTCATTTAATGTTTCTATGCAAAATGTAACCTCCATACTAATCGATACTCTATGCGCAAGTACCTTGCGGCTATGCCAATCAATCACAGCACATAAATAAACAAAGCCTTTTGCCATAGGGATATACGTTATATCCGTAGACCACACTTGATTACTGCGCTGAATAGCCAATCCTTTGAGCAGATATGGATATTTGCGGTGAGCTTGATTAGCCTGGCTTAAATTTGGTTTGCAATATAACGCATTAATGCCCATTTTCTTCATTAAAGTACGTGTATGACGTCGTCCTATATGATGTCCTTGACGATTCAACAAATCACGCATCATACGGCTACCTGCAAAAGGGTATTGCATATGTAACTCATCCATACACCGCATCAGCTTCAGATCTGATGCACTCACAGGTTTTGGGCGATAGTAATAACAACCACGGGAGACTTTCAGCAGCTGAGCTTGCTTAGATACTGAAATCTGAAGTGAGTCATCGATTAACTTTTGTGGTTGAAGCGGCCCAGTTTCTTCAACACACCTTCTAAAAAATCAATTTCTAATGCCTGCTCACCGATTTTTGCATGTAGTTTTTTTAGATCGATGGGTGGTTCTGTTGGAGCTTTTGATTGATCGAAAGCTTGCGAGGAAGCTGAAATCAGTTGATTTTTCCAGTCGATAATTTGGTTTTGATGAACATCAAATTCAGCACTCAATTCAGCAAGTGTTTTTTCTGCTTTAATCGCAGCAAGTGCTACCTTAGCTTTAAAATCATTTGAATGATTTCTTCTTGGTCTACGTGCCATAAAATACTCCATATATTGATGTTTATAACATCATTTGGGGAGCAAAATATCACTTATAAGTGTTGTTCAAATTTCCTGATCCACCTCT